>JAEWWO010000082.1 GCA_023396345.1 Bacteroidota bacterium | reverse complement strand
TTACATCGTGCGTGAGTTTTACCGAAAAAGTTTTGTTGTAGCTGTCATCAGATTGTTGTGTAAATTTTTCGATATACAATTCGTCATTATCTGCACCGGATTTGTTTTTGGAAACTACGATAATGTTATTGGTGTTCTTATCGTCCATACCAGTGGCAAAAACTTTTCTATCGCCCGAAAAAGGAAGGTCACTTTTAGTAAGGTTCGTTGTAAAGCCGCTTGTGATAATGGATACCTGCGCTTGCGAACAAATACTCGCTACGATCAAAAGAAAGGTCAACAGATTTTTTTTCATGTATGTAATTTTTGTTTTTATGAATATTGTATTATTTTTTTACGCGCTGCAATCAGCCATAGCATTGTCAATTATGGTCAACCACCATTTTTGATTGATGTAACTAAGGTAAAAAACCAACGACCGTCCTTTTTTATCTACAGCAATTATTTTGCGGCTGATCTTTTCTAATCGCAGACAGGCCTGCATATCCCCGAATCTATAATAAGGGTTTTCAATTTTTTTGAGATACTTAATAATATTGCTTAGCGGATGATAAATTTTTCGATTGGTGTAAACGCCGGTATTGCTCCATTTCTCTGTTCCGCAATCAAAGCCTGGCAGTGAACTTGTAAACTGAATCGGTGCAGAGACAATGCTGTCCGCCAATGAGAACAACACATCCGGGTATCCGTTACTGAAAAAAGGTATGGTATTTACATGCGCGATCACATCATAAACACCCATTGTATGAATATGATATAAACCTGTTTTGGGTTGTATCAGTTTATTTGCTGCCACGCTGTCTTGCTTTGAGAAAGCAGTAATAACCTCGTTTACAGTTTTTATGAAAAGCTGTTCTTTATTTTGCTGGCAATAACCTGAGTTGATGCCTGCTATAAAAGCTATCAGTAATAAAACCCGTTTCATAATTTACAATTCTTCGTCAAACACATCGGCATGGCTCATGTTCGCAAGGTTATAACGTTTTTTAGTTTTTATTTTTCCCCAGGTTGTTTTCGGTTTATCCAGTTTGTCATCAAATTGGTTCCCGCCTGAAATTATTTCCTTTTTGCCGGTACTAAAATTATAACTTGTGGATGATTGTTCACCACTAGCTCGGTGGAATGAACTATTGTCAAAGCCGATCAATTCAAATTTATTGCTTTGCCACCTGAAAGTGTATGTTGCATTTGTTACTGACCAGCTACCGCAACTGTACCAAAATTGCATATTGATTTTCAAAAGACCTTTTTCAATAGTAAGCCCACTGTTTTCCATTTCCCCGAGAGGATCTGCAAGGCAGCGAGCCCCTTCATCGTTTTCAGATGGCAAAAATCGATCGGTTTGTAACACCCGCCGGTATCGGTTGTTTTCAGCAAAGGCAATTACAATCATCCGAGGATTCAGGTTTAAAATATTAGCGCCCAATTCTTCGTTTGTTATAAAATTTACCTTATCCACTTCTTCCAAAAAAAGAACTATATCGGCTTTGCCATCCTTGTTTAAATCTCCTTTAGCAGTTGCCAGTACCTTCCAGCCATTGGGAACAAAGTCCCGGTAAGATGCACCGTAAACGGGTTTAGTATTTGCTTGTGCAAAACTTTCAGTATTTATGAATGTGGTAGAAATAAATGCGGCTGACAACAATAGTTTTTTCATACCCAGTTTTTTATTTTTTCAAGACTGATATGTTTCTATACAATTTCGTTATGTTCTTATTTTTTACCAGAGTTTGGCGCAGCTTGTGGATAATACATTTTTTCCGTCTTGATCAGTTTTTTATTTCTGTCATATATTTTAAGTTCTCCATTACTCTCAATTTCATAAGAGTCTAACTTTCCATTTTTGTAATAGGTTTTGGTTATACTTCCCGAGGAACGACATTCCTTTTCAGTTATGATGCCATTTTTATAACTCTCCTCACAATATTCCTTATTTGTAGCTAAATACCTGTGCTCAGTTTTTTCTCCCTTCTCATTATATGAAATTCGCTCCTCAACATTTTCATTACTATTATGATAATACGACAACTTCCCATTTTCATAATATGATTTCTCTATCTTGTTTATTCTATCTTCCTCTCTTTTTACCACTCCGCTTTCGTAATATTCAATCACCACAGAATTACTCCAATCTCCTCCATTCTTAATAATTTGCTTTTTCAACATGTTTCCTGTTTTCGGATTGAAGGATGTCGTGGTAAAAAGCGAATCATTCGCAACGATCATTCTGATGGGGCTTTCATTTCTATCGTGCTGTACGATGACTTTTGTTATATTCCCATTCTCAAAATGGAAGGTCCAATAGAATGGTTGCATAGTTTCGTTGTCTTCAAAAAAGGCACTGTCCACATACAAACCATTTTTATCAATGGTAAACCAGAATTTCTGTTCGTTGTTGTTGAGAAAATATTTTCCTTCCTCTTTTGGTATGAATTTTTTGGTTTGTACTCCCTTATTGATATCCTCTGTTGAAGGTCTTATCCCATTAGATACTTGTTCTTTTATCTCCCAATATAATTTGCTGTTCACAAGCTCATCTATTTGAAGTGTACGGACTCCGCCTGACAATTGGCGAGTACGTAAAAGATATTTTTCATTTAATTCTTTTACTTGCGCCATAGCAATCATTTGAATAAAAAATACTGCGATTAATGTGATGATTTTTTTCATCCGTAAATAATTGTGTTGATTATAATAACCAACGGTTAAGAAATATTTTTTAATAAAGACACAGCCAAGAGATTGTAAAATTTCGTGCAGCCTGAGGCACCTGAGTGTCCACTCGGCTTCCAGCTTTTTTAAAGGCCAATAAAATGAACAAGAAAAATATTAATGGTAATAACCTGAGATTTTTCATTTAAAAATTTTTTGCCATTCATTTAAAAATTTTTCCGAATAGAAATAATGTGTCTCCATTAATTTTTTCAGCAAACTTTTTTCTGCCGTGAAGTTTGTATTCGCCTTTATTTCTTTTGCAATACGAGTAGAGTTTTTTCTATCGCCATTCAGTTGATATAATACAACCAGGCCAACCAGCACATCTATTTCTTTTTTATCTAATGCGTAAGCCTTCTGAAAATTTAGCAATGAATTTTGCCACTCATCAAGTTCAAAAAGTGTATAAGCATAATTAGAAAGTCCGGAGGCATTTTTCTCATTCTTAGCAAGATATACTTCAAAATATTTTTTTGCATTTTGATAGTCTTTTTGCTGCAAGTAAATATTTGCCAGGTCTGCATACACGCCGATATTGTCCACGCCGATTGCCAGGATCTTCAACAAATCTTTCCGTGCACTTTCCAAATCCTTTTTGCCTAAATAAGCGCCGGAGCGGTTGATATGCGCCAGAACATTATCCGGTTCAATTGCGATAGCTTTTGACAGGTCGCGGATAGCTTCATCGTATTGTTTTAATTCATCTAAAAAACTGCCGCGGTTAATAAGATAAGGCACTGCATCGGGTTTTAATTGTAAAGCGTTATTTAATAATTCAACTGCTTTGGCTGTATTTTTTTTTCGTTGAAATGCAAGTGAACTATAAAAATAAATTTCACCGATAAAACGTTCATCTTTAAATGCTGTGCCCTCATTGCGCTCCTTTTCATAAACCCCAAATACTTCAATCATTTCATCATCGTTTCTTAATTCATTCAGCAGTTTGAGATAATTATTATAATACCTTGCATTTGCTTTATCGTATTGCAGCATCTGCCGGTAATCTGCCAGTGCTTTTTGTGGTTCAAATTCAAAATAATATGTATTCCCTCGAATTTCATACAGCGATGCTTTTTCAGGATCAATAGCTAACCCTTTTTTACAGGCTTCTATTATTTCTTTATTGCGTTTTAATTTTATAAGATTGTATGCCTTCATTTCATAATAGGCACTGTTTTCCGGGCAATTTTTTATAACCTTATTGATAAGGGATAAGGACGCTTCATATTGTTCGTCTTTGTATAAATTCCACACGGTACCATAATCTTCTTCGCAATTATTGGTAGCAGAAAACTCATCGGGTACAGCTGTAGCCAGCGTTGAAACCGTTGCTACTGAGTCGATCATTTCCTCCTCAGCAATGCCCCAACTTTCTGAGGAGCCCATTATCGCGATGCGTTCAATTTCTTTATTTTTATTTAAGCGAATGGAAAAAACATTTCCGACAATATGCTTTTTCAAGTAAATAATTTTTTTCACAAACGACACGTTTTCCATGTTCTCGATCCTAAACTCTTTGCTTAGTTGGTAGGTTATTTTATTTTGTGAGATACAGCTCACCTCATTTTCGCACACTTCTCCCTTTCCATCCCTGTTGATCATTATTCTTAGCTCGTCAAAGCAATTCATCTTCACAGAAGCCGTGTTGTTTTGATCTTGTATAACAGATAAATTTGCCGCTAAAAATGAATTTTCTTTTTCACAATTGCAGGGAGTATGCTTTTGTGCCCAAGAAAATATTACAACCATTAGTAAAGCCAATACCCATAAGGGTTTCAATAATTTTCTAAAAACTATATGTGGTTTTTGTTTCATTTTTTATTTTTCAATTATAAAGTGCACCCAACTGCCCTGTTCGGGATTTCCATTGACGTAAATACGAGCCTTCCACCTGTTTTCTAAAACCAATTGTATTTGTGTGCCTCCGTATTCTCCTATTGCAATGTTGGCGGGCCTTAAAGCGGCCATATCTTTTAATAATAGTTTTAAAACCGTTGGGTATTGAGTAGCAGGAATCAGTTGTTCGAGCGTTTTAATGATTTCTGCTTTAATAGCATTTTTGTCTTTCTCCAACGATTTTTTGTAACTGATCTTTTTTTCAAGAGAAAGATGTAATTCATCGCAGCCGCTCAAAAAGCCTGTATAAAAATCACCTCCGGGGGTCTGTAAGGTTTCTTTTGATTCATCCTGGTATTCGCTATTTAATTCAACACTACGATTAACCGTACAGCCGTCACAAACCTTAAAAATTTGCTTATCAGTCATTTTCGACATGCTGCATTTGTAGTAATTTTCTTCGACAATTCTACCGTTTTGATAAGCGAATATGTGAGAGGTGCTTTCAATATTTAAGGTATCTTCAAAGCTCTGACGCGTGGCATAAACGTTTTCTTCGGCTTCCGCATAAATTTTACCGTTTTTTACACCTGTTATAGTAAGATGCGTTAATGAAAGTTTGCCGCCGCCAAAAATTGAAAATTGTTCTTTTATTTGTTGCTTATCATCCAGAAGCAATACCCTGTAATCATAGCCGAAAGCATTGCCACCGCCGCCCAAACCCATATCCATAAAATGAATGACAGCATCCGCGTTTCCATCGCCATCAAAATCTGTAACCCAACTTGTTTTTCCATAGGCTTCATAACAGGATAAGGCAAAATCATATTCTTTTGAATACACACAGTTGGATGCTGTAACCGTATCTTTTTGGTAGAACGCGTTTATTTCTTCCTGTACAAGCTGCTGCGCAAGCCTGTCAATAACTTTTTGGCTTACCCGTTGCGCGTAAGTATTGCAGCAGGCCACTAGCCCACAAAAGGTAAATAGATATTTAATTATTGCGCTCAAATTTTTTCCTGAGATTAAAGTCTTTATAAGAAAGGCACTCCCGTTTAAAAATAGCTGCCTGTTTTTTGTTTAGTATTTCGTGTTTTTCGTAATGTTTTGCAAGCCGCTCTGCTTCCTCAATAAAAAAATTGTAAAAAACCGATAGGTCAGTTTTACCATACAGGTCGTAATACGAACACATATCGCCCAAAAATTCATGTACTTTTTCACTCGTTTCTTCGTCCACATCTCCGTTTAATCCCACCACCTCGCAGTAAACAGGATATTCTTTTTTCTGCAGATATTTTCTTAACCCTTCTCCATCATCATCAGACAAAAACAAATCAAGATATTTCTGATCAAAAATCATATCCTGGGAAATTTCTTTCACTTCCTTAAAATAAATGAAAGGGAAATAGCCTTTGTTTGTATTTTCAAAGCCCCAGCTTATTGGCATCTCACCCAGTTTTAATGTGGGAAAAGAAACGCTTCGCCAAAGCTCGGTTTTCAGGATAAAATTATAATCGCGTCCATCATTTAAATCTGTTGTGTAAAAATGAATGAAAACATTTTTATTTTCAGGAGTGGGTGCTATGTATTTAATACAATCTAAATCTTTAATGGTATAAATGCTGTCTGCAATTTTTTGAAAGGATATGTTAAACGTGGGTTGTGATAGATCAGAATAATAGATATTGGTTAAATAACTTTTGTTTTGCAGATAACCGCCAACATCAAAAAACTTGTTATTATAATGGTATAAAAAATTTACATGAGGTTTGAATTGGCTTTCGAAAGAAGTTTCTCCACTAAACTGTGTAGAAAGCTGGGGTTGTCCCAGTTGGTCATTATAAAGCAAGCAAGGAAACTCTTTTCTACCATCCTCTCCCTCTGGAAACTCATACACGATCATTTTATTGTAATGATATTTTAGAACCTGCGCAAAAGTAGCGACGGAACAAAACAAAAAGAATACGGATAATAACAAAATGCTCTTCATGTGAATCAATGATGATAATAATAACCCGAAAGAAATCTAAATATCCCAAACAATCAAGAGGCAGTTGATATTCGTTATAAAAAAAGTAAAATTTGCTTTGTTTAGTCAAAAAACTGAAAAGCTCTAACAATAATAGAACAACTCGTAGCTGTATGCTTTTCCGTTTTTAAATTTTATTTCCATAAAGCCCGCATCGCCATCCTGAATAAAATAGGTGTGTGGCGATGTTGTCCAGCGAATATCTATAAACTTGCCAAAAGCTTTGATGAAATCCCGCTCCGGTGTTTGATTGTCAATTTTCATATTGTTGATGACAAGAACCCTGTCGGGAGAAAAGTTGATTTTTTTTAAAGTACCATATGTTTCATTTTCTTCATTTTTTTCAAAAACTATTTCTATATTTTCTCCCACATAGCGAAATTCGGGAGACCATGCACAATCAAAACGGTCATCGTAATCGGTAACTTTATTGGTGCCGATGGATTTGGCAAACGCTTCTGTAATTCCGGTAATTTTTTGCCGGCGATTGTTTATTAGAAAATGCATATCAGCTTTGACAAAGAAGGCTTCCCGCTCTTCAAAATTTGCCGATTGTTGCATATTTTCTGCCAGATATATTTCAAAGTCAAGCTTCGGATATTTTGATAGCGTGCCGTTTTCAGTATGAAATTTTTTGAACAATCTCAGTGCTTCAAGTGTGTTATGCGGCTTGCTGTTCCAGCTCAGTTCCAGCAATTGTTCCACTTTTATTTGACGCTCTTGAGCAGATTTGTTTTTTGCGTTCAGGTAATCGTGCAACAAGGTATCGAAGTCAATTTCTTTACCTAAAAATTTGTATTGAATAAATTCAGGCCGCTCCCTGAAATGATCGCCAATATACACCCAGCCATCTTTGTACAGAGGGATGTAATCTATACACTCCATTTTGTTAATAGGAAGAATTTGCACAACCTTGCTGCTTGTATTAGGAGCCTTCCTTGTTTTAAGCCCAGATGCCTGCACATACATATGCGGGCATTGCGTATTTTGTTCACCGCGGTAAAAATATCCCGATGGTTCATCAAAGTAAGTTCTACCCATCATTCTTGTGGAAATGGGTTGCTTTAAGATATAGCCGCGGTCTCCGTTGTTTACCTCTACTTTATAAAAATATGAGGTGGAATCAAGAAGTATGATGGATGCCTGTGTAGCAAACACACCCATTTTTTCAGAATTTTTATCAGCAGATTTATAAAGAAATCCTCCGTTTTCGGTGTACACGGGCCGCCAGGCAGCGGGTTGTGCATAGGCCGCAACGCAAATTGCTAAGAGCATTATTGTACAGATGAACGTTTTCATTGGCTATATTATTTAAAATAAAAATTGAAACGATTCGGTTATAAAAATAAAATCTTTTTGTGAAAAATATTTCAAATACGCTCATTATGTTGCATATGGTTTGATATTCGTTGTGTATTGGCTGAAATCCGCTACAACAAGTTCTACCTTAACGAATTTTTCCTGAAATGCCGCGAATATCAATCAACGCTTGTTTGGTTTAAATTATTTTGAAATATTTGTTTCAGATTTATTGTAAAAAGAAGCATCCAATATTTTTTTAAAATGCATCAAAGAAAATTATTAAGCCAGCAACATCCCGTACTTTATTTTGCGGCAGTTTGGGCCCGGCGCATACAACGCTATTTACTATGGTGTTTTGATGCCAGGAAATATGCAGCGAAAAGAACAAAACAAAAGCTTCCTTACAGGGTAAAAAAACATCAATCCGTATTACTGAAAAAACTTGGCGATAGCGCCATGCAATTACAGGTAAATAAAATCACAAACTTAAAAATCGCCTCTGCTAAAATCAGCGGAATCATCATCCGCCCGGGTGAAACATTTTCATTTTGCAAGCTGGTAGGATTGCCGACCAAAACAAAAGGGTATTTATTAGGTATGGAATTATCTTTCGGCAAAGCGAAATCCGGAATCGGCGGCGGCATATGCCAGATTTCTAATCTCATTCACTGGTTGGTAATGCATAGCCCGCTAACAGTTACGGAGCGTTATCATCATTCTTTTGATCCCTTTCCTGATGATGGCCGTGTGTTACCGTTCGGGAGTGGCGCCACTGTTTTTTACAACTATCGGGATTATCAATTTACTAATAATACGAATCATACATTCCAAATCAACCTATGGTTTTCTGAAAAGTGCCTGGAAGGCGAACTTCGTATTAGTGAAGAATTGGACTACGCTTACCATGTTTTTGAGAAGAACCATCAGTTTATAAAGCTCAATGAAACCTATTTTAGAAAAAATGAAATCTGGAGAAATAAAATACTAAAATTTAAAAGTGGCGAAATAATAGACACAGAACTTATAACGAAAAATTTTGCAAGAGTAACTTATACGCCGGAAAGTTTTACTGAAGTGGAATAGAAGAAATAAATGACGAAAATAATAATTAAATTATTGAACCCACCCATCATAAAACGGGTATTGTTCAATTCACAACAAATAAAAACAGAGATTCTTTTTATGTAATTCAGGCCAATTTATACTCTTCTTATTAAATCTAAATCATGAAGCAATTTGTTACGATATTTATAATTTTTATGAGTCTTTACAGTTGTTCTGGCCAAACTCCGGACAAAGTTCAAATTAATGCTCCAAAAACATTGCATGTGAAAGGAAATCTGGTGGATGATTATCGCGTTGTACAATTAAGCGATGCTATGAAGCGATTGCTTTTTGTAAAAGAGCAGGGAAATCTTATGCTGCCAGAAAACGGCTTTTTCTTACATCTTTCCAAAGAAGATGCGGAAAAACTGGGTACAAAAGATATTTTGTTGATTCCTCTTTTTGAGCATAACAATACAGAAGTTTTTTATGGAAGTTATGGTAAAACGCTGTCGTTCGAAATCATCCCGATTGCCGGTGTGAAGGATGGGTATTACACAAAAAATATTCAATATTTTAACGAACATAATGCTGTAAAAGCAAAAGAAAGCGATGATTTATATCCGCAACATATTTTTACCAACCCGTCGTTGAAAGATACAATTACCTGGGCATCGTTCGGCAATTATCTGGACC
>JAEWWO010000066.1 GCA_023396345.1 Bacteroidota bacterium | reverse complement strand
TTTATATACTACGTCAATATCGCCAAAATCGCGGTTATTATTTTTTCTGCCCTCTGCGAATGCTAAGATTCTGCCTTTTTTTGCCATAATGAGAGCCGGAATTCTATAACTGTGATAGCCCTCGCTGTTGCCGTTGAAGATTTTTTTATAAGTATGATACATTTCTTCTGTAACCTCATTCCCGGGCCCGGGCTCAGGCTTGAAAGACTCATTGCTGTTTTTAGATGAACAACCGGTTAATAACGCCATAGCTAATAATATTAGTAGAAAATGCGTTAAATGTTTCAAGAAAGTCATAGGTGGATTTTTAATTATTTGATTGATTTAGAATTAATTATCCTTAATTTCACGTTTAAGAAACCATTCCACATTATATTTATTCATCATGCTCTTTATTGCAGAAATTGTATCTGCCCAAACCTAAAAAACTATATTATTTCGATTTGTTATTATATTTTCCTAAAGTATTTGCGATGTATTGATCTTAGTAAAAGTGATTTTATCGTAAGGAGATTTTTCTCCGTTTTCAAATAAAACGCCAATGGTATTTTTATTCAATAAAGTCATGTCTGAATACGCAGATGGCCCCGGATAAATTGTGGTTCCGGCTGACCAACTTTCACCATCATCTAACGAACGTTTTATCGTAAGATTTTTTCGCGATAAGCTTGCTGCATTTGATTGGTAGATGATCCATTTTTTGCCCTGTTTATAACTTATAACAGAGGCCTGGCACCGAGGATCTACTAAATCATTTCTTTGCTGGTTTGAGCTCCATGAAATTCCTCCGTCAGAGCTATACGCAAATATCCTTGCTTTTACTGTAGAAGAGCGCATACTCAAAAGCAGCCCTTTATTTGTTTCCGCAACTGTACATTCGCCTACGTATGCCTGCTGTGTCAGCTCTCCTCTATTCCAGGTTTTTCCATTATCGTCTGAATAAATTATAAACGAAAATCGTTTATCTTCGCCTCCGTTTTCTATTCTTGTATAAGCCGTAGCAAGCAGCCTTCCTTTATTGGCACCCTGAGAAATCTGTATTCCATGAACGGGGCCTGTTGCATACCGAACCCAATTAGAATCTTTAACTGTATTTGTAATTTCACGAGGCTGCTCCCATGTTAAGCCATCATCGGTCGATTTTGTGACAAAAGCTCTTGTATAGTTCCAAGTCATTATCAGATGTATATCTCCGGTCTCTTCATCCACTATGGGTACCGGATTACCGCAGGTATTTTTTTCATCGTCCCACACGATAATCATATCACTCCAGGTTTTTCCGTTATCAGCGCTTCTTTTTAATACTATATTGATATCCCCTTCATCTCCACAACTACCACACATTCTCCCTTCGGCAAAAGCCAATAAAGAACCTTTTTTTGTCTTTACAATGGCGGGTATTCTAAAGAGCGCATAGCCTTTGTAATTTCTTTGAAAAAGAACTGTTCTATTCTCAACACTTTTTCCCGTGGAGGATTTTGTAATATACGGCTGAAGAGAAAAAATTATAATAAGACTAATAGCTATATTTTTTTTATTTACAATCATAATAAGTAAATAAAGTTAAGAAAAAACATATTTGTCCTTATGTTCTACAATACAAATCTAGATAACTTTATCATAAACTTATCGAAATGTCTTATTTTTAACTTTTTATTATGATTATATTTTTTTAAGGGTTTCTGAAAAAAAACTTTGATCAACCACTCTGTCAAAATGTGGTTTTAGATGCTCATACATTGCGGATTTAAAATCTGTAGCACTTCCATTTTTTAATATTTTAACAAGATCTGTGTGGCTTATTTTTCCCCTTTTTCTATTTATTTCATGGCTTATTACATAATCAAAAATAGGAAGAAGCATATTTTGAAACCGCTTTAATGTGGTATTACCAGTCATTTCATATAATTTTCCGTGAAAGTTTATTTCGTTTTTGATTATAAATTCTTTTTCTGCATTTTCCTCGCTTGCTGCAATTTCTTCTAATATCTTTATATCTGTATCATTTTTTCTTAAGAATAACAAATCTGCCATTCCCATTTCTAAAACCAAACGCAGTTCAAAAATATCCTGTAATGTTGTATTATCTATTATCAAAGGATCTAATACTCTTTCTAATGCTCCCAATATATCAGGATTAGACATGAACATTCCTTTTTTCTTTTTGGTCTCAATCATTCCGAGCATTTTAAATCTGCTTAAAGCCTCTCTTACAACATTTCTACTAACATCTAAAGCATCTGCAATTTCCATTTCAGTCGGCAAAGGGTCTCCAGGCTTAAATTGTTTTATTTTAAAATATTCTCTCAATTTAATTTCAACAACTTCTGCCATTGATAATGTTGATATTTTTCCTAATCCTATCAAATCTTCCATTCTTTTCGTTTACGAATAATTTTATACAATGTTCTTATGAAGAACAAGCAAAATTAGCATTAAAAAATATTAAAATCGTTTTTATAATCTATTTAGATAAAATACTTAACTTCCAACTCATTTATTAGGATTAAAATGGATACAGCATCATTATTTTTAATTGTCCTGCTGAGCTTATAGATAGTAGTAGTTATTTAGATCTAATCCAGCAATTCAAAATCATCATCTTCCAGAAGGCGCATGTCTACTGTGTCTGAGCCGGCTATGCCCTCAATGGAGCCTCCGATATGTGCGGCATTCAGCAATACTTTTTCCAGTTCTTTTTCTCTGCGCTTCCAGAGCTTTTCCATAGCGTCGCGTTCTTTTTGTATGCCCATTTTAAGAGAAAGGAATCCCTCTCTTATCGCTTTCCATTGTTGCACAAACTCATTTCCTGTAAGATAATCATACAGCATTACCATTTTATCCCCCTTATTTTCCTGACTTTTACGCGAGTCGGCAACTTTTAAAATTCCGTTTCTCAGAAGCAGAACTACACTTCTGACTTCTGTAAACGTACAAATATATACGCCGTCTTTTTCCCCGAACCTGTCCATTTCCTTTGGTAAAACCTGTGTTACTATCACGCCGATATCCGCATTTAAACTGCGCATATCCGCTTTTAATTTTTCTATCCAATCATTAGTAAAAGCTTTTGTGCGCTTGCTTTCAAAAATAATTTTTCCTGCTTCGTGACCAAACTGATTGCAAACTGTCAGCACACAGTCTGCGCCCACTACGCCTTTGCCAACTTCGTCAACTTTATCATAAGGAAACGCCGCACGCAAAATATCTTCCAGCTCCAACTCTTGTGCTTCTCCCTGCAATTGCATACTACCCTGCTCTGCCTTGCGCTTCATTTCTTCTGCCAGCTTTTTTTGATCTTCCAGTTGTTTTTTCAGTTCTCTTATTTGCAGGTTATGCTGTTCATCTTTCAACACAGATTTTTCGTTTTCTTCTTTTTGTAACTGCTCTTTCAGCAATTCACGTTCCTGCATCAACT
>JAEWWO010000001.1 GCA_023396345.1 Bacteroidota bacterium | reverse complement strand
CTTGAAGCCATTTATCTTTCTATTTTTATTCAGATATCCGTAAACAGAAATCAGGAACATTTTAAAATCATTAAAGAAGATGTAACCGATATTCAGGAAGATATTGACAAAATACAGGAAGATATCGATGAGATTCAGGAAGACATTGAAGAAATCAGCGAAGAAGTAATTGATGATGAAGATGAAGACAGCGGGGAATTTGCAACACAACCCACTCCTGCTTCACCTTCTAAAACAGCAGAAATAAATGCACTGAGAGAAAAAATATTTTTGCTGGAAAAACATATAGAAGACCTGAAGAAGATGCTATAATTTTCCATCTTTAAAAACCTTAGCTAAAGCTCCCGAAAAATAAACTTCCACCGCCTCTTCAGTGGCTGACAACGGCCATAGCAGCACCGTATCGCCGAGTTGATGCGGAATTACTTTTATGGGTTTGCCTTCTCCAAAATCTACATCGTAAACAGGAACTTTAGAGAGATTGTTTACATACATAACCGTAGGTTTTTTACTCATCATACCCATTGCATTAAACTGCAAATAAGGTAGTTTGTGTGTAATTGCATTTACATACGCATTCAAAAAATTATTTAATGCCTCATGTGTTTTATATTGCTGCATAGCATGGTGTAAGGTTTCTGCAATTTTCTCGAACGTTTCAGTTCCATTAAACTGCGCTACTTCCGGAGTTACGATAGCATTGCCTGGATAATTTTTAGGAACATTTTGTAATCTGTTTCTAAGATTGATAACCGTAACGTAAGAGCATTTTTTATCATCGTTAAACAGCTGAACATTTTTATCAAAATATTTTTTAATAATCCACGCAGCTAATACTTCGTGTGTTGAGCAACGACAGTTAGTGGCTTCTTCTATAATTTGTTTTTGTTTTTCTACATCATTCAACAATACTTTCACAGGAGGTATTCTGCTATTAAAAAATCCGGTAATTTTTGGAATAATCATTTGTAAGATAAAAGAAAAAGATATTTTATGCCATCCTTTTTGCTGTACAATATTTTCTGTTTCTTCTTTTGAAAGTAAGGGAATACTTCGTAATACCTTATTATCGTTATCAGGAATACTTATGTTTTCATTTCTGCATATTTTTCCCCAATTGTCCATAAACGTATACAACCCGTCAGCATCCATACAGGCATGCCAACACTGTACACCTAACACAAAACCATCCTGCAATTGCGTTATCTGCACACTTAGCGGAGCATCTTTGCCTTTCTTTAATTTTTTTGGTGCAATAGCCTCTGTATATTTTTCAGTTATTTTTTTATGAGACATTTCTTCAATGTCTTTGAGTTTAATATCCGTATTTTTTAATAGTTTGAATTTTATTCCTTCATTGGTAAAATCAATGGAATCCGCTTCATTCATTCTTCCTGTTAGCTGCGGATAATATTTGAGTAATTCAATCAGTTTTAGTTTCATCATTTCTGAATCGGGCACACCCTTATACAACCATACATCTTTTATAATCATTGACACACATGCTTTATCAAGAGCTGTCAGCAAATATTTTTCTGCGGCTTGTTTTTCGTCAAAAGCACATACCAGTTGTTTGTATTCGTGTATATTATCCATGATGAAATTTCGGTTTACTGTATTATCATTTAATATAGCGTCAATGAGTTCGCGGCTTTTCTCCTTTTCATAAGGATTGATGTAGGGTCCGCTGCTTAAAAATGCATTTACGATTTTTAGTTTTTCATTCTCTTCTGCCGACATTAGCGCAGCATCTACATTTACACGATGACGCAATATATAATCATCGTTCCAGCGAGCGTATTTTTCAGGACGTATAGAAATATTTTTCTTTCGTGCAAACACTTGTGTAAACACGGCTCCGAAAATTAATATGATGGTAGTATAAAATATCCATACCATAATTAAAACGATGATGCCTGCCGCGCCGAACTTAGCTGATGGATCTGAAAATGTAAAATAAATACTTATGCCATAGGTCCCTAAATTGAATAACAGTGTCGTAAATATTGCACCATACCACACTCCTCTCCAGGCAAATATTACATCCGGTAAAACTTTGTACATGATAGCAAACAAAAGTGCTAAGGCAAGAAAACTGATGGCTATGCGTAAAAGATTGATGATTAGTTGCCATTCTCCTCCAATAAGCATTTCCAGTTTTTCTTTGAAAATAGACAAGATGGAAGAAGATAAAATAGAGACCAGGATCAATACCGCAATAACCAAAATGAGAAGCACGGAATTTAGCCTGTTGATAATTAAATTCAGAATACCTTTTCTGTTATCTGCTTTTACCTGCCAGATATCATTGAGTGTTTTTTGCAACTGAAAAAATAAAGTAGTAGCACCAAACACTAAAGCACTCACTCCTATTAAGTTGATATACCATGACGAATCGCTGTCAAGATAGGCATCGCTGATTAGATTCTGTACGTACACTGCCCCATTGCTGCCAATAATATTTGATAAAGATTTCGTTAGCTTTCCTGTTACAGCCTGCTCGCCATACACCTGCCCTACAATCCATACAATCATCAGTAAAAGACCCGGTAAAGAAAGCACTGCGTAGTAAGAAATGACAGCACTTTTCCTAAAAGGATTATTGGCATTCCATTCCTGAATAGTTGTTTTTATAATATCGAAAAACTCAAATAATCCGGTTTTTATTCGTGCCATTTCTCTTTGGTTGTGTTGAGCGAAAATATAATCATTTTTTCGAGCACATCCATATCAATATCTGCTAATTTTTTGAAATAAATCCTTTGAACGTTTGTATTTGCCGAGTGAAGACCATAAATCCTCACTAAAATCCTTATGAGAAATAATGTATAAAGTATAGTTGTCTTTACGAGGCGAAAAGCCTATAAACGGCATGATACCTTCTCTTCCGGCAGAAGTTTTATAAGCACATTTGCCAAAACCAATAATAGAAGGTCCCCACATAACGGCTTTATCTCCCGATAGTTTTTCCATTAGTTTCAAAAGCTGTAACGAACCTTCAATTTTTTTAGAGTCTGACTGATGAATAAAATCTATAGGATTAACAGTTGTGGGTTTTGTTTTATTTTCTGCCATAAATTATAAAATTAATTCCATTTTTATATCTCCTCTTGCATAAGGATTATTTGTTTGCATAGGCACTTCCTGAAAACCGAATTTCCTGTACATATGTAAAGCCGGCGCAAGTCCTCTGTTTGAGATAAGAAATATTTTATCCGTACCCATATCCTTCGCTGCTTCAATGCAATGCTTCATCAATATATTGCCTATACCCTTTCCTTTGTAAGTCTCTGTTACAGCCATTTTAGCCAGTTCCAAACCTTCTTCCTCTCTCATTAACGAAGCCGTACCAATTATCTCATTTTGTCCATTTTGTGCAAAAAATATTCTGCCACCATTGTCAATTATTTTTTCGGGATGAGCAAACAACTCTTCATCATAAGCCTCTACAACAAAATATTTTTGCAGCCATTCTTCATTAAGCTTTCTGAAGTGTTTGCTTAACGCAGGAGTAAATTCTATGATATCAATATTCATCTTAACCAACTCTATCTGTGCTGATCAATCAGGATGATATTTCCATCCGGATCCTTTAAAAATACAGAAGCGGGTCCGGTGGTGGTTGCATCAGCCTCCGCATCTAAAGGTATTTGCTGATTTTTTAAATGTTGCTGAATAACTCTTACATCATCAAATTGTTCAATATTTTTTCCTTCTTCGTTCCACCCGGGATTAAAGGTTAAAATATTGCCTTCAAACATTCCCTGAAATAATCCTATTAATGCATTTTCATTTTTCATAATAAGATAATTCTTGTTTATGTCGCCACCGAGCTGCGTAAAGCCTAAAGATTCATAAAGATTTTTAGATGCCTGTAAGTCTTTCACAGCAAGGCTTACAGAGAATGCTCCCAGCTTGATGTTGGATGTGTCGTTCATAATATTATTGTTTTTATTTTGAGCAATAATTGCACTACTTATAAAAAGTAAGAAGCAAAAAGTAAATATTTTTTTCACCGGAATTAATTTTGTATTCATTGTTTTATGCAGACAAAAATATCTTAATAAATACAAATATGTATTATTTCAAATGAAAATAATATAAGAACAATTTTCTGTTATTTTCTTTTCATAAACAACTTATGAATTTCGCTGATGATTAACGGCACCAAACCTAATGCTATCGCCATCATCCACCCTTTACCGTCCAGCATTTGCAATTTAAATGCATCGCGCATAAACGGCACCAGCATGACAACTAACTGTAAAGCTATACCTGCAATGATTGCCCACACCAATGT
>JAEWWO010000345.1 GCA_023396345.1 Bacteroidota bacterium | reverse complement strand
AAGCATTAACATCATCTAACAAATGTTGGCATGCGGATTTTCCAGAGGTTAGTTTTATTGTAAACATTTTTTTTGCATTATAATGATTTATATTTGCCCAAACAAAAGAAATATTATAAAATTTTTTTTCATCTTACCAATTTATTTTTTTTCTGATGATTTGAGGTTTTTCTTTTAAAACGGCTATGCTTAATATTAAAGAATCTGGATTTTTTTCTAAATTTTTAACGATCTCTGGATTTTCTTTCCTTAATGTTGTATAAGGAACCAAGTTTGTTTCTTTTTGCTTTGGTAAATCTTCTACCGAAATTTTATTATATTTCTTTAAAAGTATCTCCGCGTCTTGTCTGGAGATTTTATAATTGCTCTGTTTCAAAATAATTTTGCTTGGAAATTCATTGTATTGCAAATCTTCTATAGCATATATGATTTTTCCAGTATCTCCATTATATATTTTAAAATCTTGTATTTGCCTTAACATTACTTTATCAATCATATAATACAATCGAACATCTGCTACTTTTTTTGAAATATTTTTCAGTTGGAATTCTACAGGAAGAATAATATTGATGCTGTCGATATTGCTGCTGTCCACCGCTAAACTTACCTTTTCATCTGAAAAAACCTGTTTAACCTCCATCAAGTCTTTAGAACCTGTACAAGACAAAAGAAACATTATTAAAATGATTAAGATGTTATTTTTCATAATTTTTTTATTTTATAAATATACAGTCAATAATATCATAAATTTCTTCAATTGGCTCATCTACTTCCCGATGGTGCAATAAGACATATGGTTTTGGGTTATTATTATTATTCATCGTTCTCATTTCATCTAGTGTATTTAATCCATTCAGAAGAAGTTTGTCCAAAGTATCTTGGTCTATTTCTGTAATGTCATATCCCTTTTCAATTCCCCCATTGGTATATTTTAATTTATTGGCACCTTCTAATCCCATATCTTTGGCTTGTTCTACCATTTCAGCAATGGCCTCATCCCACATTTCCTTAAATTGGTCATTGATAGATGGTGCAATTAATTTTACTATAAAATCTAAAGGCCAATAGGGAATTGGTATGGTTTCAGGTTTTTCTCCTGTCATATATTTAATTAAATCTACAAAATCAAAAATTTTCAACAGTTCTTTTGATGCTTTTAGCGTAGTATTTAAAATGCCTGCTTCTCTAAAATAATCAATTTGGCTGATTCCTTTAGTTGTGATTACATTTCCTCCTTTTCTATACCCGAAATTTGCAGCTTTTGTTATAATATATTCTTTGCCTTCATTATCAAATACAGGTTGCGTATAGATTCTTCTACTGAATTCTTTTCCACCAATATTATTTACAAGTTTTCCTTTTCGTAATTGACGAACGGCTATAGTGTGTCTTAAATCATCACTATATTTTCCTAATTTTTCTAGAATTTTATCTTGTGCCCTGTCTTTTATAAGATCACCAACTTCTTTTAATATTCTTTTTGTTTCTTTTGAATCATCATTTTCAAAACCTATCCCCGCAGAAAATAGTACAATATCTCCATCTGAAGTTCTAATTTCAGGGAAATCATATCCTGAATAGGCAGGTTGAAGATACAATGTTCTTTTAGAAGGATAAATCCTTAATATTATTTCTTTAGAACATACCCAGCTTGTATTATCATATTCCCAACTCCAATATAAGTCTAGGCAACCATCTCTAAAAGATCCTCTGTCTTCCGCAATTTCATTTTTCCATTTAGGTTCAAGAAACAACTCTATAGTTATTCTTTTTTTACCGTCAACTTCTCTCACACTTGCAGTTTTAATTACTTCTTTCCCTTCGAATTCATCATCATCTGGATTTAGATTATCTAGACCTAGAGCAGTATCATAATCATAAAGTTTAAATTGAATTGTTGTATCAAGAGGCACTTTATCGTTAACCTCTAATTGAAAATATACTGTTTTTTCCAAATAAGATCTAAATCCTGTATTGTCATTTTTATCGTAATCTACTCTTTTTTTACCGTTATAATCGTAAGTCCACCAACCATACGGAAAATCTTTTTCCTCTGCATCTTTTACTTCATCGTAATTATAATTTCCAATTTGATGACCATTTTCCTTTCCATCAATACTAACTTTGGTAACCGATGAAAAAACTGTATCATTTTCTTTCGAAATGAGGTCAAATTCATTTTCAGCAATCCATTGAGATTGGTTAGTTATTATTCGTGTAATATTTCCCATGACAAAATATTGAATTAATGGCTTGTATTAATTTCTCCGCTATTTGTGATTACCCTTCCTTTTCCTTGTATAATAACATTTTTGTTTGTGGATTGCTTATCTATTCCTCCTGCAATTTCTTTTATTTGTGTTGCTTCGCTTTTTCTGTCTCCTTGTGCAACTTCCATGATATTTGCAGCCATCAATGTGTAATCGAGAGTTGCGTTTTGTAACATCATTCCTCCTGCAGTGATAGTATGATTTATTCCGATTGCTTCAGACTTATTTTGTCCAGCTGTTTCAGAGATATTCATTCCCACACTTGTTGTCATATTTTCAGCAACATTGATATTCATATTCTTACAGTTGAGCGTCATCGTCTCCGGCGCAGTAATATTTATATTGCTTCCCGTAGTGTCTAAATGAATCTCGTTTCCGGATTTATCGGTGATCACAATGCTTTCATCTTCGGTGAAAATTATTTTATGCCCGCTTTTGGTCATGGTGGATTTACATAATTATAACTACCGCCGTGAACCGAACTCTTCGCAAAAAAAATTACAATTCAATTAATAAGAATATTCTTCTATTGTTATATTTTTACCAATAGATTCTTTTCTTATTATTTTTCCACTATTATCTAAAATATACTTTATTTTTTCTGAATTTACAATCTCTTTGCTCAGTTCAGCTTTATTATTCCTAATTCTATTGGAGAAGTTATATTTGTTTTCTACAACATTAATTTCATTAGAATTATAGGAATATTTTTTTTCAATTTCTGACAATGGACTTTCAGAATTATCATTAAATTTTTTCCAAGCTAGTTTTTGCTGTTCTTCAAGATTAATAGGTATCCATTTTTTTTCCACTAAAACGGATGCATTGACGATGCTATATTCAATTTTTTGGTCTTCTGTTACAAGTTCTCCTTCATATTTATATGTTTTTCTTACAAAATGATTAATCAATATCTTCGGATCGTCTTTGTCTTTTTCTCCGGAATATTTAACAAAGTTGACTATTCTGCCGTTTGGATCGTACTGAAACAGTTCGACAGAATTAGAATCCTGAGTGTATTTTTTACTGATTTGGCC
>JAEWWO010000315.1 GCA_023396345.1 Bacteroidota bacterium | reverse complement strand
CAAGCTTGTATAACTATTCGTTTTAGTTTTAAATAAATTGCCATGTACACCAATATTCATTTCAAAATTTTGATGGGGCTTCCACTGATCTTCTGCATACAGAATTATATCGGGAGAGTTTTGTTCCTGAAAACCACTTCGTGTGTTAATATTGTCACCAGATGAACTGTTATATTTTTTAGCGGAAGTGCCCGGCAGAAAAGTATGATATACAAATGCACCTCCAAAACGTAAGGTATGCTGTGGTTTAGGGCGATATTCAAAATCAGTTTTGAATCCGAAGTCCTGAATATTGGAGTAATAGGATGTATTGGTTTCACTTTTTACATTAGACTCTTCCGCTTCATTATCAAGATATGTTCCAAAACGATAATTGGTAAAGTTCAGTGTAGTATTGGAAAATAATTTAGGATTAAATACATGGTTCCAGCGAACTGCGCCCAGTACATTGCTCCATTTGAGTTGAACAGTTCTGTCTTCTGTAAGATTCCATTGTGTGCTGTTTGTTCTTGTGCGCAGGCGGTAGTTATCTTTAGAGGCAAAAAAACTTGCGTATATTCTATCTTTGTCTGAATAAATGTGATTCACTTTTCCGTACAGATCATAAAAATAAAAACCTAAATTTCTTTTTTCCTCTTTGGTGTTGGTAAGCTTTATCAGGGGTGCTGCCAACAAATCTAAATAAGATCTTCTGCCGGAAACAAGAAAAGATGTCTGTTCTTTTTTTATGGGGCCTTCAATCAAAAATTTTGATGCAATCATGCCCACAGAGCCTTCGCCGTCAAGCTTTTTCATATTGCCGTCTTTAATTACCATATCCACTACCGAGGACAGTCTGTTGCCATACCTTGCCGGAAAACCGCCCTTATACACATCCACGGTCTTGATGGCATCTGCATTAAAAGGAGAAAAAATACCGCCTAAGTGCGTAGGGTTATAAACGGTGGTACCATCCAACAAAAACAAGTTCTGGTCGGGACTGCCACCTCTTACTAATATTCCCGAGGAGCCTTCTATACCTTGTGTAATGCCGGGCAGTGTCTGCAACGATTTCAATACATCGTTCTCGCCTAAAATACGTGGCATTTTTTTTATGGCATCCACCGGCATGGAAATCTTGCCAATCTCTTTGGATATCATGGCAGATTGTTCTTTGGAAACAATGTACACCGTTCCTATAAAATCTTCGTCAGGACTAAGCTGTATTGTGAAAAAAATATTTTTATTCAGACTGATTTTTGTATCATATGCTACATAGCCGGAATAGCTTACTCCCAGTTTTACAGAATCTTCATCGGACATGGTAATGCTGTAATAGCCGTATTGATTGCTCTGCGTAGTGGCTTTATCATTTATTAAAATTGTTGCTCCGGACAAACGCTCGCCCGAAGTGCTGTCTTCAATATATCCCGATAATGTGATATTGCCTGTTTGGGCGATTGATAAACAGAAACAACATAAGAAAGAAATTGTAAAAATTAATTTCATAATTTGTAAAATAGATAGATAAAGGTCTAAAAAAAATAATTAATCAGCATTCATTTTTTAGAAAAATATAAAATTTAACGCCTATTTCTCATACTTCCAGTTTCTTCCTTTTCCTTCCTCAATCCATTCAATTGCTGTGTTCATGCGCTTTTTACGGGTAGTGTCTGTTTTGGCGTCGCTTATCCATTCTATATATTCTTTCTTCCAGGAGTAAGAGACTTTTTCGAAATTGGCTTTAGCTTTCTTGTTTTTATTTAATGCTTTAGTAAAGTATTCAGGAACCGCTAATTCCTTTTTGTCCTCAGGTTTCTTTTTTTTCAAAACGAAACCATTATCCAGCAATACCATTGCTTCTTTAATGCAGGCTTTTAAATCTTTGTTGGAAGGAAGTTCTTTTATAGAAGTAATTTTTCCGAAATGCCCCATGCCTTCTACGGAACCATTGTTTAGTTTTTGAAATGTTTTCATTTCGCTTGCCATCCAGAATGTAAGTGCACAATGCTTGTTGAATGCTGCAAAACTACACAGATTCTTGCCATTGTATTCAAAATGAGGCATGCCCCATTTTATAGTTTCTTCTGCTGTGGTGCAGGTTTCATGTATAATGATTCTGAGGTGCTCCAGTATGGGTTGTGCAAAAGGCTGTGCATTCAGTATGTACTGATCTACTTTTGCGCTTGTTGTAGACATGTGATTAGCTTATCTGTAGTAGGTTACGGAAAGATTAAATTTATTATCAGTAATGCCTAAGGTTTGTGCGGCGGCGTCACTGATTCTAAAAGTAAGCCCTCTGTTTTCTCTGCCTGTACCCAGGTTCCACAATACTTTTGCATAAATAATATTTCCGTTTGAAGCCTGAACTTTCACCACTTTCCCCGGTTCAATATCATTCATCAGAATAAAATATTTATGGTCGGTCCAGCCGCTTTCTGTCTTAAAAGTTTTGGCTTCTCCTGATGAGCCTACTTCGGTTCCGGCTGTTTTAAAATTCCCCGCAAATGCACCCTGATTTGCTGTTGATGCTTCGGGAGTAGGAGGGGCAAAAACATCGGTTGGCGGAGCTGTGTTATCTTCATAAGTGGAAACACCTTCTTCAACAACTTCAAATCCGTCATCTGTGGCAGGTGGAGCAGGGCTGTCGGTTCTGGCAACGGTTACACCACTTTCAGGAATGCTGATAACTTCGCCAATTACCAGTTTGCTGTCTGCATTCATTCCGTTCAGACGCATAATGTCGCCAACGGTTGTGCCGTACATATTGGCGATAGCTGTGAGCGTTTCTCCTGATTTTATAGTGTGTGTGTTGCCTCTTACAATAGTTCTGCCCGATGCCGGAATCTGCAATCTTTCACCAATAACCAGTTTACTGTCAGCATTCATTCCGTTGAGGCGCATGATATCTCCTACCGTTGTGCCGTAGTCTCTTGCAATGGCAGAAAGTGTTTCGCCGCTTTTTACGGTATGAAATCTTTGCGCCATCAATTGTGTAGATAAAATAAGACCAAAAATTAAAACTACTATATGCTTCATTCTGTACAATCTGTTTTATGAGATAAAAATAATCTTTTATTTTATAATAACGTTGATTTTGATTTTTTTCGTATGCAAATGTTTACTGCATCAGAATTCTCCACTCCACCGGATAATAATTGTTTATACGGTTAGGAAGTATTTTTGCCCATCCCAGCGGAATCTGCTCATTGGTTATCAGTGTCCAGCCCTGAATAGGGGTTTCAATCTCAATGTGTTGTTTTCTTAAATAGCTCAACGCCTTGTCTTTATTAAGTTCCAGCCTGTTAATAGTATCGCTCACGAGTCCGGAAAGAGCAAAGCTGTGTGCCGGCACCAGTCCTTTATTTTTTATTTCTCCGATTTCTATTCCTGCTTTTTTCAAATACAAATGCTGCTTTAAAGCGGATATTTTTTCCATATCCTTCGACTTAAATGCCAGTATTTTTTCTCCGATTTTTATAAAGGAAAAGTCTTCGGCGTTTTGCATCCATTTTGTTACTTCTTCTTTTTCTTTTAAGGAAATTTTTTCCCAGCCGGCAGAGGGAATATCTGTATACGATGTGCCGTCTTTCTTTTTAAATCCAGCTACAAAAAAACCTTCACTTTTAACTTTGTGCGGAAAGAAACGATAACCAAAACCCTTGTGATTCTGCGATTGAGTTTCGATGATATTCCATTCAGGATTTATAGAAAGTTGTATAGTTTCTACATCAAAGTTTTGAAGGATGTAATCTACAATGCATTCATTTTCCGCTTCGGAATAGGAGCAGGTTGAATACACCAGATAACCTTCCTGTTTAAGCGTCTCATAGGCATCGTGCAGAATGCGCTGCTGACGTTTGCTACAGAGTTCTACATTGGCAACACTCCATTCCTCAATGGCATTATTGTCTCTTCTGAAAAGTCCGCTTCCGCTACAGGGAGCATCAATAACCATCAAATCAAAAAATCCCGGTAAGCGGTTAAAGTCTTTTGGGTCATTGTTTGTAACTACCGTATTTGCTGCGCCCCATTTAATCATATTCTCTTCCAGTATGGCGCAACGTGATTTTATTACCTCATTGGCAACAACGATACCTTCAGAAAAAAAAGAAGAAAGCAGAGATGATTTTCCTCCGGGTGCTGCACACAAATCAAGAACAGTATGCTTGTTTTCCGGTTCAAATAATTGTGTTAAAATGTGCCACAGAAACTGACTTCCGGCTTCCTGCACATAATACGCGCCCGCATGAATCAACGGGTCGAGCGTAAATATAGGTCTTTCTGAAAGGTAATATCCATGCGCACTCCATGGAACTTTATGTCCGGAGTAGGCAGCAGGCAAATTGTTTATTTTTAAAGGATTAATGCGCAGAGAAGTAATAACTTCCTGCGCATTGTGTACCTTTATAAAAGCTTCTTCATTAAATCCCTCTACCGTTTGCAAAGAGTCTGTAAGAGCTTGTGGCAGTTGGTACAAAAGATATAATTTGTTTAGAAAATAATTAATCTAATAGTTCTTCAATTTTGGCTTCAAGAGCTTGTCCTTTCAGGTTTCTGGCTATAATTCTTCCGTTTTTGTCAATCAGAATATTCTGCGGAACTACTGAAATGCCGTATTTCACAGCAATATCGTTATTCCAGAATTGCAGGTCAGAAACATTTGTCCATGTCATGGTATCTCTTTTTACCGCATCTGTCCATTGGCGTCTTTCTCCGGGTTTGTCAAGCGATACACTGATTATTTTAATATCGTCTCTGAATTTTTCGTGAATGTCTTTAATAGTACGGGTTTCAGATCTGCACGATGCGCACCAGCTTGCCCAGAAATTAAGAAGCACATAGGAATCTCTGTAGTCGGAAAGTCTTACAGGATTTCCGTTTACATCGTTTTGAGTAAAATCAGGTGCTACTTTTCCTATGCTTCCTCTTTGGGTGAAATTGATAAGCTGACCAAATCTTCTTCCCTCGGTAGTTTGCTGCACATTTTGCGGAAGCATACTGAACAGTCTGTAAACTTCAACAGGATCGTCCATCAATGCTCCGGCGTATTGTTGCAAAGC
>JAEWWO010000292.1 GCA_023396345.1 Bacteroidota bacterium | reverse complement strand
GCCGCGCTCGTTTACTATGCCGGGTGTTCCGCAGGAATTTGTAAACCTCAGGAAAGGTCTTCCCGCAATAGCTGCGCAAAATCAAAAAGAAATTGATGATTTCGAACAGGCGGTTAAAACAGGAAATTTCGATAAAAAAATAATGAAGCTGCGCGAAAAGCTCATAGAAGATTTTACGCCCCGCTACTGGAAACTTAAAGAAGTTGCGTTAGGCGACCTGGATGGCATTGCCGGTGATGAAGCCGCTGTAGTTTACGAATCGCCAAACGGTGGAGAAATAGGCTACGAGCAGGTTTTAGCTATTTATAAAAAAACGCATGATGGCTGGGAATTATGGCATCAGTCTGCGGCGCCGTTATTGCCCACCGGCGGTGGCGGTATGATGGGCAACCCTTTTGACGGTATTTCAATTGAAAGGAGATGTATAGTGATCAGCCACTGGGGAGGAAGCCGCTATAAATGGTCGCTCACGCACCGGTACCGCTTTCAAAACAATAACTGGTATTTAATTGGCGCCACGTCCGCCGGTGGTGCGCCCTGTGATTATTTTTATGACTTAGATTACAACCTGGTTACGGGAGATGCGGTTGCAAGTTACACGAGTGAAGAATGCAAAGAAAGCACTGATGAGCCTGTTGAAAAAGAAAACTGGAAAGAAAAGCTAAAGATGAAAAAGCCGCTTGTTTTGATGGATGAATTTTCTCCCGGAGAAAATGAATTTAAAAAAATAAGAGGACATGATTTTTATTATTGATAATTGACTACCGCTCTTCGTGTATGTTCCGCAAGGCATCCCGAAATGCAGATAATCAAAGATATTTTATCTTACCATTTTCAAAGAACTATTTTTTCTTCCCTGCCGAGTCTCACGCCTTGCTCTGCGCATGGGCTGTGGACTCGGTGGCTGCCAGCGATACCAATTGTTACCGCCGGCATCGTTGCCACTATTAATACTATATGTTTTAAAAAATTATTCACTTACTTTTTTTACTCCCAAGTCCATGCTGTCCGCTTTTGCCTGCGCTATGAGTCTCAGCCGGGAAAAAAAGCAGCACAATGGTTACAGGCTGCGGTACAATCGTTCAACGCTTTTAAAAGTTCCTGATTATCTACCTGTGATATAGTTTTTTATTTTAGATATTAATAAATTGCTTGCTAAGAAATTAATCCATCTTATCTACAACAAACACCCTTCCTCAAACAATCAAAAAAAATACTTTTAAGAAATTTCAGCAAGCATCAAAAACTTTACAATCGTATTGCAATAAGTAGTGCTTATTTTTGCATTGTAAAACGGAATTAATCATGGGACACGACCACGCACATAATCATTCACATACTGCCAACAAAAAAACATTAACCATAAGCCTTGTCATCATTACAGCTTACATGATTGTAGAAGTAATAGGCGGGTATTTAACCAAGAGTCTTGCTTTGATAGCCGATGCAGGCCATATGCTCAGTGATGCCGTATCTCTCTTCATAGCGTTAATGGCTTTTAAATTCAGCAGTAAAGTAGCCGATTATGGTAAAACTTACGGATATAAAAGATTTGAAATTTTAGCCGCTGTCATCAATGGTGCCACACTCATCGCTATTGCTTTTTACATTTTTTACGAAGCTATTAAGCGTTTTCAGCATCCGTCTGAAATATTGTCAAGCGGTATGTTGATTATTGCTATTATAGGGTTGTTGATAAATGCACTGGTAGCCTGGATAATGATGCGTGGCAGCGACGTGAAGAATAATCTGAACATGCGTGGTGCATACCTGCATGTTTTAAGCGATATGCTCGGATCGATAGGTGCCATTGCTGCTGCGTTGTTAATCATTTTTTTTGGTTGGAATTGGGCAGACCCTTTGGCAAGCATCATCGTTGCCGTGTTGGTTCTCAGAAGCGGATACTTTGTTACAAAAGCTTCTATACATGTACTCATGGAAGGTACACCCGAAAATGTAGAGATAGAAAAAATAACTGAAACCATTTTAAAAACAGATGACGTACAGGGGTTGCATGATTTACATGTGTGGAGCATTACGAGCGGACTGAATGCACTTACCTGTCATATTGTGGTTGACGAAAATAAAACGGTTGGAGAAAGTAATATATTGCTGCGCCATATAGAACACGAGCTGCAACATTTAAACATTCAGCACGTGACCATTCAGTTAGAAACATCGGCACATCAACACAACAATTCGGTTCTGTGTGTGGCACAAGCAGAGGATTCAGGGCATCAGCATCATTAAAAAGGAGTGTTATTTTTAGAGGAGATAAATATAAAATTTTCACGTAAATTATCTCTTCTCCAATGCCCCGATAATTGCCTTAAAGCTTTCAACACTCGACTGCAGATTTTCCAAAATCTCCAAAGCCAATTCGTCAGGCTCTGGAAGGTTGTCAAGGTCTGTTAAACTTTTGTCTTTAATGCAAGTAATATCTAAACTGGTTTTATCCCTTTCCAGAATTTCCTGGTAAAAACTTTCTTTTTTGGAAAAACTGTTATCGTATGCACTACCCAAGTAACAAAGCGTGCAAATGGATGTAACGACCGATTTAAACAAGTTATCGGATGAACAAGTGGACTATATTCTTAACCAATTAACAAAGAAAAAAAATGCTTAATAGTAAACAAAAAAGAGATTTATTGAACAAAATCTATTCAGGCGAAATTGTCATGCCTAAAATAAAAATAGGCGTTTATTTGCCGGTAATCGAGAGCGGTTATAATGTTTTTGCCGACTAATTATTTTACGTAAAAGCATATAACAAGTATAGAAGCGGTAATAATGTTTTTAAGTTTGAGGAGTTGGCAAGTTTTGCAGAACCTAACGTCAAGTTTGAGTATTTTTGTACACCTCAACAAAAAAAGTATTTCGATAACAATGCACTTTATAACATGGAAATACTTTGTTTTGAAAGTTTGCAAGTTAATAATGTTACACCCGAAGCGCTTTATAAACAGTTTTTGCCCACATGTGAGCAACCGGTATGTTACCCCGCCAAGAAATGGGAGAAAATAACAACAGAGTATGTAAGCCGATTAATCAGAGAAGGAAAAACTAAATATCCTGATTTCGAGAAAATCAAAATCAAAAAATCATGTATCGAAACCGCTTATTAAGCGGTTTTTTTGTGTAAACGGTAATAACTGGAAATAATGGCTAAAAAGGAAAAAAGATAGACAAAATCAGGAAAATTACTACCTTTTTCACTACCCTTTTTTATAACTTATTGATAATCAATGTAAAAAGCGGAGAGAGAGGGATTCGAACCCCCGGACCTGTGACAGTCAACGGTTTTCAAGACCGCCGCATTCGACCACTCTGCCATCTCTCCGGGCGCAAAATAACATCAACTTTATTATTTCTCCAAAAAAATTTGCTTTATAAAACGTATTTTTGCCAAAATTTTTTCTCCGGCTCTGATTTTTTATAACTAACTGTACCGGAAAACAAG
>JAEWWO010000250.1 GCA_023396345.1 Bacteroidota bacterium | reverse complement strand
AGTCGAACCTGCGACCTACTGATTACAAATCAGTTGCTCTACCAACTGAGCTACTTCGGCTTGTTTTTAATTTTTTATATTAAAAAAAGAACTATTCCCGTAATTTGGGATTGCAAAGTTAACGGAAAAAGTTGTTTGACAAAATTTTTTTTCAATTTTCTTTTTCTGTTTTAATAAAAATGGCTGCTTTTGCAAACAGCCATCCGAAAATTGATTATATTTTAAAGATTTTTACGCCCGTTGTTTTTCTTTTTTTCGTTTTATCTGGTTAATCATGGAATCAATTGCCAAATCAAAAGATTCTTTAAATGACTTGGATGTGGATTTTACGAAATAGTTCTGGCGTGGCACCTGTACACTTATCTCAACAGTTTTGTCTTTAATGGAATGTACCACATTGTCGAGTTTGAGATACACATCTGCTTTAATGATTTTGTCGTGAAAAGTATTCAGCTTTTCCATTTTTTTACTTACGAATTCAAGCAGTTTCACATCTGCATCGAACCGTACCGTTTGAATGTTCACGTTCATAGTTCTACGGTTTTTTTATTTAAAAATATGCACAAAGGATTAATATCCTTTCATAAAAGTTAAGGTACGATAATAAATTAGAAAATGAAAGATTTTATGTAAAAAAAATCGTTAACAGTATGCTGATGTATCTGCTGTTAGCAGTAACTTTAATCGCTCTTCGTTGATGTTCCGCAGGGCATCACGAAGTATAGATAAAAAAAGATTTGTAATCTTTATTAAAAAAAGTATCTTGTTCTTTTGCCATTGACGCAAAAGAACCAAAAAGTCTAATCTGTCCGAATGCAAGCCACGCACAAAGCTCAACCCGAAAAACTTCGCTGCAAGTACAATTTATGCCGGGCAGCAATTCATATTTTCAAGATGCATTCGCTGATGTAGCATGTTGCTGCTTCTCCTTTCTCTCGCGGCATAAATCACTATTCCGCTGTGTTTTTCTCTTTGCTGGCGGACAGATATTTTGCTACATTCTGTTTCTTTTCAGAACTTCTTTTCATTACATAACGAAAGAGTTTGCTTCGTCATTCCACTTTGTTCCATTCCTCGCAAAGACGGGAACAATCGACGTCATAGCGAGCGGATTCCGATTTATCGGAAGTAGCGAAGCTATATCAGCATTGTTAATTGTTAATTATCATCATTAATTGAAAAAGATTGCCATTGACGCAAAAGAACCAAAAAGTCTAATCTGTCCAAATGCAAGCAACACACAAAGCTCAACCCGAAAACCTTCGCTGCAAGTACAATTTATGCCGGGCAGCAACTCATATTGTTAAGATGCATTTGTTGATGTTTCTTGCCGCTGCTGTTGTATCCGCTGTTAACAGTAACTTTAACAGAGAGTAAATCAAATTAATTTTTCTTAAAAAAGTCAGCAGTATATTTAATAGCTTTTTGCCAATCATCCGGATTACGACCAAAACCATGATCCGTATCCATCAAAATAAATTCGCTGTTTACGTTTCTTGACTTTAGCTCCTGATTGTATTTACGTGCGTCTTCAACGGTATTAAAGTAGGGGGCAAATCTTAAATCCTGATCATTGGTGTTAGACATAATGGTAATATTTGGCATCCCGGGTTTATGCAATGATGACACCCAGTTGGGAGAAATAGCCATTAAATGTATTGCATTTTGTTGTATGGGTTCTGTGGCAGTAAGCCGGAATAAAAGCTCTTTAATATTGGGCCATAATTCATGTGTGGGAGGATTGCTGTATAGCTCTTCGCTCAAAGTAAGATTGGCAAGTCCTGCCAAGTTGCCCGATGCTTTTACCTGCTTGTTCAGATTTTGTTCACCCTGTACGTATAGCATTGCCAATGTACCTCCTGCACTGTGCCCGGCCATATACATTCTTGTAGTACCTGAACCAAATGCTGCAGCCAGCGTCTTATATTTCTCCACTGCTGTAGCAACATCTTTTACTTCATCCGAAACCTTTACTTCTGAATTGATGCGAAGCGGTGGAGTTTTATCAAGCCCTGTTGCCTCTACCAGACGATGACTAAGGTTTACAGTAACAAATCCCATAGACATAAATAATTTTGCCTGACTTGTAAAGTCTTCTTTTGTACCCGCAATAAAACCACCTCCGTGAATAGTAAAAACCACAGGAGTTGCGGCATTATATCCTTCAGGAAAATAAATATCCATTTTTTGTAAAGGATGCGTGCCGTAAGATACATTCAACTCCTGTTTTTCTAAGGCATAGACTTTATTATCTTCTTTTTCAGAAGCATCATTTTTTGAACATCCGACATATGCCCATATAAAAGCCAGTAAAAAAAAGAGACTATTATTGATATTCATATGCGATTAGTTTTGTTATATGATAAAATACAGGCTAATATTATTTTCAGATTTTAGATATATTCCTTACCTGTTTAAATATAAAACAAAACAAATTTCAGACCATAATTAAGATTACATCTTTACAGCAGTTTTTTTTTAGTTTTTATAAACTATTTAGGATAATATACTTCTAAAAGTTATTTTTTATGGCAGCAATGCAGATAATTCATATCTTGTACTTTTAATTTAAAAACCATGACTACAACAGCATCACACGACGAACGTATCGCAAAAATGACATTTGCATCAGTATATCCGCATTATATAACAAAAGTTGAGAAAAAAGGAAGAACCATAGAAGAACTGCATCAGGTAATTGAATGGCTGACAGGATTTGACGAGAAAAAACTGCGAAAAATGATTGAAGAGAAAGTTACGTTTGCCACCTTCTTTGAAAAAACAGATATCAATAAAAATGCGAACCTCATTACAGGCGTTATTTGCGGCTATCGTGTGGAAGAAATCATCAACCCGCTTACACAGCAGGTGCGCTACCTCGATAAGTTGGTAGATGAACTGGCAAAAGGCAAGAAGATGGAAAAGATATTAAGAAGTTAATTTCATGAAAGCTTACCCAAACATTCGTATCGAAAATTACCTTAATGTTTTTGTTTGTCATAAAGTTCTTGTCTTACATTTTCCACTTCTAAGTCTATAGTCTTTAAACTAAGATCCTTAGTTTCAAAAGTATCCAACAAGCGGGAAAGCTTTGTGTCTACAACATCTTTCTGTAACTCTTTTGTCAATTTGATTTTCTGCTGCTTAGGCAACTTTTTAATCAAAGATATAAGCTATTCAAATATAATATCTATTTGCACGGTTGTACTCATTTTCTAAAACTATTTTCTTTAATCAAATATACTATAAATACTGTGGTGATAAACAAAAAATATTATAAATATCAACTGCCAACATCTATTCTGTTCGCTAACTCTATCAACTGATACTCCGAGCCAATATTTTCAAAAGCATCTCTCAACCTTTGCTCATGTGTATCGGTTATGAAAATTTGTGCATCAGGCTGCGTGCAAATGAACTGCAAAAGATTATCCATTCGCTTTGCGTCCAGTTTCTCAAAAACATCGTCCAGTAAAAGAAAAGGTGTTTTACCCAGCTTCTCTTTTAGAAAAACATATTCGGCTAATCGCAGTGCAAAAAGCAAACTCTTACGCTGCCCCTGCGATGCAATATTCTTAAAAGCATGATCATCCATCAGAAAGGTTATGTCATCTTTATGCACACCGGCGGTACTTCTTTGCAAAATAAAATCTTTTCGGCGGTGCTGCCGCAATAACTCCTCAAACGAAATACCCGAGCCGAGTTGAGAAAAATATTCCACCACAACGTTATCGTTCTTACCGGCTATTACATTGTAGCGATGAATGATTTGCGGTATTATTTCTTCAAAAAAATCCTTTCGCCACAGGTATATTTTTTCTCCTTCTTCTGTTAATTGTTTATCAAAAACATCCAGTAAGCTTTCGTCGTATTGTGCGTCATCATTGTTTTTGAGCAGGCTGTTGCGCTGCTGCAATACTTTGTTGTAGCGAATCAGTGCTTCCATATAAGCAGGGTTGATTTGAGAAAGTATCGCATCGGTATATTTTCTTCTTTCTTCACTTCCGCCTAAAACCAGGGGTACATCGTCGGGTGCAATCATTACGCAGGGATATTTTCCCACATGCTCCGAAAATTTTTTGTATAATTCACTGTCTATAGAAAACTCCTTTCTTCCTGTTTCGCGCAGTACGCAGCTTATTTGCGTATTATCCTGAAGCGCTCCCTGTATTCTGAATCCTTCAAAACCCTGACGTACGCTCTTACCGTCGGGGCGATTAAAATAACTTTTGGTAAAACACAGATAATAAATAGCATCGAGCAGATTGGTTTTGCCTGTGCCGTTTTCGCCATATATGCCAATTATTTTCTTTTCAAAAATAAATTTTTGAAAATCATAATTTCGAAACTGCGTGAGGGATATATCTGCCAGAAAACTCATATTGTTGCAAATGTAAGATTTTGTGGGATGATGAAGTGACCTTGTTGTGAGATAGATGAAGAAGTTACGATATTAAGCAGTTATCGCAACTTGTTAACCTCATAACCTATAACTTTCGCCACTTTTCAATGACGTAAGTATATCTCTTTTTCTGTTTTGATTTTGTATAAATATTACTTACTTTTGCTCCCTAAACTAATTAAAAGTGGCAACAGAACAAAAATATACCAAAGAGACTTATTTGTACTGGTACGAGTTAATGCAGTTGATACGCCAGTTCGAACTGAAAGCAGAAGAGAAATATAAAATGGCAGGTAAAATACGTGGTTTCTTTCACTCCTATGTGGGTCAGGAAGCAATTGCAGCCGGCTGTATGACAGCTACCCGTCAGGAAGATCCGTTTATTACCGCTTATCGCGACCATGGTTTGGGTATTGCAAAAGGCATTACGCCCAATGAAGCAATGGCTGAACTGTACGGAAAAGCTACAGGTATCGCAAAAGGAAAAGGCGGAAGTATGCACTTCTTCAGCAAAGATCATTTTTTCTTTGGCGGACATGGAATCGTGGGCGGACAAATAGGCGTTGGCGCAGGTATTGCCTTTGCAGAACAATATAAAGGTACAGATAATGTGGTATTGTGTTTCTTCGGAGACGGAGCTGCACGTCAGGGTGTATTGCACGAAACTTTCAACATGGCCATGACCTGGAAACTGCCGGTGATATTCATTTGCGAAAACAACCACTACGCTATGGGTACTTCTGTAGCC
>JAEWWO010000211.1 GCA_023396345.1 Bacteroidota bacterium | reverse complement strand
CTGATGCTCAAAAATACCGGGCATTTATTGATACTGATTACGGCACTATTAAGCTGGAACTGTTTGATAAAACACCTTTGCACCGAGATAATTTTGTAAAACTGGCAAAAGAAGGTTTTTATGACGGATTACTTTTTCACAGAGTAATTCCCAAATTTATGATACAGGGCGGAGACCCTGATTCAAAAAATGCCGTATCAGGTCAGCAGCTGGGCGAGGGAGATTTGGGCTACAGAATTCCTGCTGAGTTTGTTCCGGAATATTTTCACCAACGCGGAGCTCTTGCGCAGGCAAGAGACGACAATCCACAAAAAGAATCTTCTGCCTCACAATTTTACATTGTTGCAGGCAAGAAATTTACAGAGGAAGATTTTGAAAAATTGAAACAAACAAGAAAAGTTGTTGTGCCTGAATGGAGAAAACAAACCTATCGGAATATAGGCGGTGCGCCACATCTGGATAGCAACTACACCGTTTATGGTCAGGTTTTAAAAGGAATGGAAGTTGTTGATTCTATTATTAATCAGTCAAGAGATAAGAACGACAGACCGCTCAAAGACCAGAAAATTAAAACCATAAAAATCAAGAAAAGATTTTTGGGATTGTATTTATAATCGCCGGAGGCGATAGAATAACGATGCGAAGCGAGGACGCTTCGCATAACAAACTCCCGAAATTGCGTTCATAAATACAAACAAGAGCAATACAACAAAACGCATGATAATTATAAGGCGTGTATACATAAAAAATCCCGACTACTTTTGAAGTAACCGGGATTCTACAACCTTTAAACCTTTCCTTTGTAGAGCGTACGGGAATCGAACCCGTGATTCATCCGTGAAAGGGATGCGTCTTAACCCCTTGACCAACGCTCCGTTTTTGATGGATTGCAAAGGTAATATTTTTTACTAATCTGCCAAATTTTTATACACTTTTTCAAAAAACAGTTGCAGAATGATAATATTCTGTAAACAAAAACTAACAAATTTTAGAAAGTTTAGTTTTTACTGCGCTAAATCATATTTTATCCCAATTATTCTTTGTAATTTTGTGTTCCATTTTTTAAAACACATAAAACAATAATACTATGAGCGTAAAAGTTGCAATTAACGGTTTTGGCCGTATCGGACGTTTGGTATATCGTAAAATATACAATATGGAAGGTATAGATGTAGTTGCTATCAACGATCTTACAGATCCTAAAACATTGGCACACCTATTAAAATATGATAGTGCTCAAGGTCGTTTTGAACAAGATATTAAGCACACAGATTCTTCTATAGTTGTAAATGGAGATGACATTAAGATCTATTCTCAAAAAGACCCTTCTCAAATCCCTTGGGGAGAGCATGATGTGGATGTTGTAGTAGAATGTACCGGATTTTTCACAGATAAAGAAAAAGCAGAAGCTCACATACAGGCCGGTGCAAAAAGAGTAGTTATCTCTGCTCCTGCTACCGGAGATCTTAAAACTGTGGTATTTAATGTAAACCACGATATTCTGGATGGCTCTGAAACTGTTATAAGTGGCGCTTCCTGTACTACAAACTGTCTGGCTCCAATGGCACAAGCATTACACAATGCATTTACTATCGAAGCAGGTAGCATGACTACCATTCACGCATACACCAATGACCAGAATACGTTGGATGCCCCTCACAAAAAAGACCTCCGTCGTGCTCGTGCTGCTGCGCAAAATATCGTTCCTAACTCTACAGGTGCTGCTAAAGCAATAGGTTTGGTTATTCCTGACCTGAACGGAAAATTAGACGGTGGTGCACAACGTGTTCCTGTTATCACTGGTTCTGAAACTGAATTAGTTGCTATCGTTTCTAAAAAAGTTACTAAGGAAGAAGTAAATCAGGTGATGAAAGATGCTGCAAATGAAAGCTACGGCTACACAGAAGATCCGATCGTGAGCAGCGATGTTATCGGTATTGAATTTGGTTCTTTGTTCGATGCTACACAAACTAAAGTAGTGAGCGTTGGCGACAAACAATTAGTAAAAGTTGTAGCTTGGTACGACAATGAAATGAGCTACACTTGTCAGCTTGTAAGAACGATCAAACATTTTGCAGAATTGATCTCTAAATAATCATTTAGTCTCAATTTATATTTAAAGCAACATCTTTTATGGGTGTTGCTTTTTTGTTGCTCTTATCATTTCACGTTTCTCATTGGCTCCTTTTAATGTTTGTACCTGAAAGCCAATCGATCTTAAATTTCTTTTCACAATTCCTTTAGCACAGTAAGTAACCATGCACGCGTTATCTTGCATACATTCATATAACTTTTCAAAGACTTGATAAGTCCACATTTCAGGCTGAACTGCCGGTGAGAATGCATCATAATATACCAAATCGAATGAAACTTTTGGCTTAAAATTGTTGAATGTATGGTTTATTTTTTGAAAATGAAAATGTGGATGAAAAATAACATCTTGATTAAACTGCACGTTATGTATTTGTTTAAAAAATGCGAGTAGATTCGTATCAATATTATTACATATTTTGATAAATTCTTCTACTATTTCACTTTCCAGCGGGAAAGGCTCAATAGCAATGTAATCCACAAAAATATTTTCCTTTGATGCATGCTCACAACTAAGGGCAGCATTCAAACCTGTTCCCATTCCTACTTCCAGTAACCTAATGTTTTGCTTTTGAGCGGCAACATATTTTAATCCGGCATTAATAAACACGTGTTTAGATTCAGATAGCGCACCGTTTATTGAATGGTATGTTTCCTTAAATGTGCTGCTCATCACACTAGGAAAGCCATCTTTAGTAATAAATATCTTATTTGTTGGCATTTAAGAAATGTATTTATTTTATCGCTTTCATAGAAGATGTTATTAAAAAGATAGAAAAGCCAAAGCAGGCTATAAGTGCATATGAAAGTCTTAAACCGGCGATACCCGATGTAAACCCTATTAATGGCGGAGCTGTTAAAAATCCAAAAAAGCTAAGACTGGATACAATAGTAATTGCGATTGTGGGAGAAATGTTGGGCTGATTGCCTGCAATGCTA
>JAEWWO010000167.1 GCA_023396345.1 Bacteroidota bacterium | reverse complement strand
GGTTCGTGGTGTAAAATACACCGCACCCGAAAGTATGAAGCAGCCCGATAATCTGGTGTATGTACCAACAGGCTCTTTTATTACCAATCCCGGACAGGACGGTCCTGAGCGCAGCGTAACCGTAAATGGTTTCTGGATTGATGCCTATGAAGTTACCAATAGTCAATACCATCAGTTTGTAAACTGGGTGCGAGATTCTATTGCTGCATTCGAACTCAATTATTACAAAGTAAGCAAAGACGGCGATACCACCATTGACTGGAGCAAAGCCAGAAAAATAGATTATAACGATGCTACCATTCAGGAGCGCTTAAGCAGATTGTTTTTGCCGGAAGAAGATCGGTTTATGGGAAAGGCAGAACTTGACCCCAAAGCTTTTGTTTACAGAATGAGCGGGTATGATTTTGAAGCAGCCGTGCGCAATCCCGGTGTAAACAGAAATAACTTTTTTTACAGTTACGATATTCCTGTTTATCCCGATACTTTGGTATGGGTAAAAGATTTTGCTTACTCCAGCAATGAACATATGGTGAAAAATTATTTTTCGCATCCTGCGTATATGCATTATCCCGTAGTGGGCGTTTCGCAAAGAATGGCTATGGCTTATGCACACTGGAGAACAAGATATATGAATGATTTCTTAACCAAAAAGAAATTAACCGGAGCACAATACAGATTGCCAACAGAAGCCGAATGGCAGCTTGCCGCATCGGGAGGAAACAAAACCTACGTATATCCATGGGGCAATTATCTGAAAAATGATAAAGACTGCATGATGGCAAATTTTAAAAATGGTATGGGTGATTATGCTGAAGACGGAGCGCTGTATCCCGCAAGAGTAGATTCTTATTTTCCGAACGATTATGGCATTTATAATATTGTGGGAAATGTTTCGGAATGGACAGTGAGCAACTATATAGATGACCCGAATGCCTTTCAGCATGATTTTAATCCGGAAATAAACCTGAAGCCTACAGAGACATCTGCCAGACAACATAAAAGAAAAGTGATAAGAGGCGGAAGCTGGAAAGATCCTGCAAGCATGATACAGCTATCTTCCAGAACATACGATTACATGGATTCGGTACGTTCTTATATCGGTTTCAGATGTGTTATAGATTTACCTCCGGGCGTTAACCCTTAACAGAAAGATTATCTAAAAAATCATAACAAGTAATGATGAATTTAATAAAAATATTTTTAATACCTCTTTGTTTTGTTGCCGTAAATGTTTTCGGGCAAAGTGCCTATGACAACAGCAGCTACTCGGCAGGCAATACAGCTCAGCAATACAAACCACGCACAGATACTTACGCTCCGGCTACAGATACGTTGCCCATAGAGTTTGTTGACAATACTAAATCTATTGGACAGGCAAGCAACAAAATGTCACTACGCAACGACTTCCCTTATGTAAAAGCTCCGTTGCAGCAATCTAAAGCAATGCCTTATCCCACTGTAAAAGAAGAAGATATTGCTTACAAAATCCGAATCTGGAATGATATTGATACCAGACAAAGAGCCAACCGTTTTTTAATGTATACGCAAAACGAATTTGGAACACAGAATCTGATTAATATTATTATGGATGCCATCAAATCCAATAAAATTACTGCCTTCAGCAATGAAGACGACCGTTTTACCACCCCGCTTACGGCCTCTGATGCCATCGCAGAATTTGGCGGAGGATTAGACACCGCAGCCCGCTACGATATGGAAGGAAATATTGTGGGTTATCAGGTGCGCAGAAGAGCGGTAGATATGGACTCCGTATATACCTATCGTTTAAAGGAAGATTGGTTTTACGATAAGAATTATGGCAGAATGATGGTAAGAATTATTGGTATTGCTCCGGTGATTCCTTATAAATTATCTACAGGTGAAATATTACCCGGAAGTGAACATCCTACATTCTGGTTGTATTACGATGATTTACGTCCGTTTTTATCAAGATATCAGACCGTGCATCCTGCAAGACCCGGCGTAAAAATTCAATTGGATGAAGCGCTGGATAAACATATTTTTGAAGGTAAAATAGTAAAATCCGATTACGAAAATCCCGGAGAAATTTCCTGGAATGTGCTGATGCCCAACCCTGAAGATCAGGAAGCGGAAAGAGAAAGAATAAAACAGGTGCTGCAACAATATGAGGTGTCTATGTTCCCGCAGGCAGAGGAAATGACTAAAGAAGATATAGAAAATCAAAAAAAGAAAAAAGGGGTAAAAACACAGCGTGCAAAAAACCTTCCTTTAAAATAATTTATTCTGATACTGCCTAAAAAGACTGTCATTCTGAACGAAGTGAAGAATCTACAATGTTTAACGTTTAGATAATAAAGATTTTTCTTTCGTTACGTTCGACAAATCGAAATCTATTCAGGAAGGCAAAGCCTCCTGATTTTTTTTACAAAGCATCATACAAACAATTTTTTCATAAACCATATTTACTTATCTTGAAAATCTTTAAACGCTTGATATATATTTTTATACTTATTCTGGTAGTTGTTGCGGGTGCAGCATTTATTATTGTAAATCAGCCAAACTTCGGCAAAGCCCCGTCGGGAGCTGGTTTGGAGAGAATACAACAATCGCCTCATTACAAAAACGGAAAGTTTAATAATCTTTCTCATACTCCACAGTTAAACGAAGAAACTTCAATAGTGCAGGTTTTCTACAGATTTCTTTTTGGTAAAACAGAACGTAAAATTCCGGATGAAGCTTTTGCTTTTAATAAGACGGATTTGCACAATCTTTCAGCGGATGAATATGCTTTGGTGTGGATGGGACATTCCTCTTATTTTTTGCAGACAGATGGAAAAAAATTTTTGGTAGATCCTGTGTTTTGTGGCTATTCATCACCTTTTTCTTTTATCTCAAAAGCATTTAAGGGAGCCGATTTGTATACTGCCGAAGATATTCCGGAACTGGATTATATGATTATTACACACGATCATTGGGATCATCTGGATTATGAAACGGTAAAAAAACTTTTTCCAAAAACAAAGAAAATTATTACAGGTTTAGGTACCGGAGCGCATCTGGAACACTGGGGTTTTAACCCTGAAAACCTGATAGAACTTGACTGGTACGAAAACGCAGTTTTAGAAAACGGTTTTACAGTTAATTGCGAACCCGCCCGACATTTTTCGGGCAGAGGACTAAAGCGCGATCAGGCAATATGGGCAAGCTTTCTGTTGCAGACACCTACGCAAAATATTTACATAGGAGGTGATTCTGGCTATGATACACATTTTAAAAATATTGGTGAAAAGTACGACAGTATTGACCTAGCCATCCTGGAAAACGGACAATACAACAACGACTGGAAATACATACACCTGATGCCGGGCGAGCAACTGCAGGCTATGAAGGATTTGAAAGCCAAAGCATTGTTGCCGGTACACAATTCTAAATTTGCACTGGCTGCGCATGCCTGGGACGAACCTATGAAAGAAATTACCAAAAGAAATATTGACAGTCTGCGCATACTTACTCCTGCCATTGGTGAGAAAATTGACTGGAGAAATGATGCAGAAGTTTATATAAAATGGTGGGATAGTGTGAAGTAATTTTGTTTTCAAAATTGCTTTACAATGAGATGTGTAAATTTTTATAAATCGGAGGCTTGGTCCAAAAAATAAACTTTTTGCGAATACATTCGCAAAAAGTTTAGTAAATCTGCGATTTAATTCGCAAAAGTTGTAAAAATGATAGGTTACGCTATGCCCACAAAAACTACCTCGTAAAATCTTCTTTCTTCTCTTTTATCTTTTGCTCAAAATCTGCAATACTCGTTGCTTCTTCTAAATGAAACTCTTCAATGAATTTGTCAATAATTATCAACCGGCACAAACAGCCATTATTTCAAAAGAAAATTATCATGAGTTTATTTTATGAAATATACATTTAAAGGATAACTATTGATACGAAACTACTTTTACATATTCTTTTTAAGAAGGCTTTCCATCAGTTATGAATATTTACATGCGGATTTTATCATTAAATGATTAGGTTTTATGGGTAATAAATTTTTAATACAAGAAGAATATTATTGGCATATAATTTGATAATTTAGGTGAATTCACTCTTAATTAAAAAATTTATTTACAAATGAAAAGAAAAACAATTTCCCTGATTGTACTTATGTTAATTTTGGGAACTTTCGTAGTGGCTTGTAGCAAGAATTCAAATACACCCAAAGGTCCTCAGGTGGTTTTTGGTACTTACAAAGGCAAGTTTACAATTAACAATAAAGAAGTAAACGGTACGCTTACTATACAAAGACAAGCACCAACAGTCATAAGAGTACAGTCCTTTCCGGAAGGAACAACTATAGCTGTGATGGATATAGTTAATACAAAAGAAAAAATCGATGAAATTGATCCTATAAGCGAAGAGTACGCTAAAGAACATAATACAGTAAGAATTTTAGATCAAAATTTTACTACAAATGCAAAAATGCTTCAATATTTAATAGATGAAAAAATTCTGACTATTACAGGTCTACCTGGAGGAGCAAAATTTACCGGAACAAAGCAATAACAAAAATCTTATACAATAGTAAAATCGGACAAACATTTATATTTGCCCGATTTTTTTATAGAATAGAATGTAAAAAGTCTCACTTATCTTTACTTTTCCAGATGATAGATAATACTAATGTATACAG
>JAEWWO010000157.1 GCA_023396345.1 Bacteroidota bacterium | reverse complement strand
GCTTTGCAGGACAGTCAACTGGCAATTTATGGCGATGAAGGCATTCATAATCAGGTAGGGAAAGCGTTCTGGGAAAAAGAATTACAAAAAATTATTGATGAGTTTAGCAACGATCATTATGTAGAAGCAATAGTAGATGTGATACAAGACGTGGGAGAGGTGCTGAAAAAACATTTTCCTGCCGAAGCCACTACCAATAAAAACGAGTTACCCGACGATATTGTATTCGGGACATAAAACACATTCAAGTAAGTGCCAAATATAAAACAGATTTTACCGGTATTTATAGCAGTTTTATTCAGTGTTTTACAACTGAATGCGCAGGATATTGTGCCGCCGCCCAATCCGCCAAGATTGGTTGTGGACAAGGCCAACGTATTGCTGCCACAACAAACAGAAGTGCTGGAAGAAAAACTCGTTAGGGTAGATGACAGCAGCTCAAATCAGATTGCTGTTTTAATAATACCTACATTGAATGATTATCCCATTGAAGATTATGCTTTAAAAGTACTGCGGGAGTGGGGAATAGGTGGTAGCGAAAATAATAATGGTGTATTGCTTTTGATTGCCATAGACGACAGACGTGTACGGATAGAAACAGGTTACGGACTGGAAGGAGCAATACCTGATATCACAGCCAAGAGTATTATTGATAATTATATAACGCCCAATTTCATAGAGGGAAATTATTACCGCGGAATAGATGAAGCTACAGACGCACTGGTACTGGCGGCTGTAGGAGAATATCGTAATCCGCGCGAATACGCTCAACAGGAAAGCGAGGGTCCGAGTTTTAGTACTATCTTTTTTCTGATAATTATCCTGTTTATTTTATTTTCTATGATGAACAGAGGAAATAAAGGTGGCGGCGGAAACAACAACCGACGTGGCGGAGGTATGGTAAGCCGCAGAGGTTATGGAAAATATGTGCCTCCCATCTGGATTGATCCGGGTGGATTTGGTGGTGGTCGCGGCTGGGGTGGCGGCGGAGGTTTTGGAGGCGGCGGCTTTGGTGGTTTCGGCGGCGGAAGCGGTGGCGGCGGTGGCGCCAGCGGAGGTTGGTAGTTTTTTTAGAGGAGAGAGGAAAATTGAAAATGGAAAGGGGAAAATGGGAAATGTTTTTTGTCATATTGAGCGTAGAGCGAAATATCTATAAATGAGATGATAGATGAGAGTTGAAAATGGAAAATTGAGATTGCTTTTTTGCCATATTTAGGAGACTGTCTAAAAGGGTTGTCCTTGTGATACCGATTTCTATAGGTACGAACCAGCTAAGACGAGAACATCTAAAAATGATAAATAACAGGAACTAGTCATAGCGAGCGAAGCGAAGTTATTTTAAGGAGATAGCGTTCCTAGGCAACGCACCGACTCACATTGCATTTCTCTACACATATTTTGTTCCTACGGAACAGTAATTTATCATTCATTCATCACTTATAATTAATCATTAACCATTCATAATTCTTTTTATTCCGTTCTGCGAGGCGTCCTCGCCTCGCAGGGTTTATTCTATCGCCTCTGGCGAACTAAAAAAGCATCCCGATAAGGATGCTTTTTTAATATTTGAGTGTGATGCTGCTATTAAATTTCTACAGAATCGTTCAGTTCATCGTCAATTAATATTCTGCCGCAGTTTTCGCAAACCATTACTTTTTTACGCTGACGAATTTCACTCTGTACCTGAGGTGGTATGGCATTGTAGCAACCGCCACAAGCATCTCTTTCTACCGGTACTACAGCCAAACCGTTGCGGTAGTTGTTGCGGATTCTGTCGAAAGAATACAACAATCTTTCATTCATAGAAGTACGCTGCTCTTCAATTTCAGTGTTCAGTGCTTTTTCTTCTTTGTCAGTTTCTGCGATAATTTTATCCAGCTCACCTTTTTTATCATTCTTTACACTGTCTTTTGCAGCGATTTTCTTTTTCAGCTCTTCCAGAACTCTCACTTTATCAGACAGTTCGTTGTTCGCATCTCTGATGTGTTTTTCAGCCAGCTTGCCTTCCAGTTGCTGCATTTCAATTTCGCTGTTGATAGCTTCAAACTCGCGGTTGTTCTTTACGTTTTCGCTTTGCGATTCGTATTTTTTGATTAATTCGGCTGAAGAACTAATCACTTCTTTCTTTTGTTCTATAAAGTCGGTGATACCGTTTATCTCTTCTTCAATACGAGTTTTACGATTGTTGAGACCTATTACTTCGTCTTCCAGGTCGCTTACTTCGATGGGTAATTCACCTTTTAAAACATGAATCTGGTCTAATTTTGTACTCAGTTTCTGCAATTTTACCAATGCAGTTAATTTTTCTGATACTGAAAAGTCTTTGGTGGCTGCCATATTATTTTTATCAATTTAAAAATATCAAACTTTATTATCCGCTTCTAATCTTTATAAATAATAAACCGGATTTGTGCGGACTTCCGTTTTTAAGACGGCAAAGTTACTGAATTTTGTCCGTAAAATATCAAATAAAAGTTCAATTGTGAACTGTTCGCTCTCAAAATGTCCGATATCTACTGCAAGAATACGATTTTCTGCATCAAAAAATTCGTGATATTTCATATCGGCTGTGATGTAAACATCTGCTTTTTGCTGCATAGCCACGGGTAAAAGAAAAGAGCCGGAGCCTCCGCAAAGCGCAATTTTTTTCACTTTTTTATTCAAAACTGCCGTATGTCTGAGCATTTCTGCATGAAATTTTTTCTTTACATCGTGTAAGAAAGTCATTTCATCTGTTGCTTCGGGCAATTCGCCTATCATGCCGCTGCCAATTTCCTGATGTATATTTTTAAGCGGAACAATATTGTAGGCTACTTCTTCGTAAAAGCCGATATCTTTCAGTGCCTGCACTACTTTTGCCACAGAGATATGACGTGGCAATAAACATTCTATTTTCACTTCATCTACAGACTCCCGCTTATTGGCTTCGCCTATTTTAGGATTTGAATGCTCATTGGGTTTAAAAGAACCTTTACCATTTACCGAAAAGCCGCATTCGCTGTAGTTGCCGATATTTCCGGCTCCGCAGTCAAACAGTGCATTTTGAACCTGTTCAGCAAATTCTTTGGGAGCATAAGTAGAAAATTGTAAAAGCTCTCCTTCCTTCGGCGCTAATACTTTTGTGTTTTGCAAGCCAAGGATATCGCACATTTTTTTGCTTACGCCATTGTGTACATTGTCCAGATTGGTATGAATGGCATAAATGGCAATATCATTTTTAATGGCTGCAATTACGGTGCGTTCCACATAATTTTTGCCATTCAGTTTTTTAAGCCCTGAAAAAATTACCGGATGATGTGAGATGATTAAATTGCAATTCTTGCGCACAGCTTCTTCTACCGTAGCTTCAATGGTATCCAGCGTGCAGATAATGCCTGTGCATTCATGCGAAGCATCGCCGGTAAGCAGGCCGCAATTGTCATAACCTTCCTGATAATGAGGAGG
>JAEWWO010000064.1 GCA_023396345.1 Bacteroidota bacterium | reverse complement strand
CCGGAAATGCAGGAGAGTATAATGATGATGATGAATTGATTTCTCAAAATGAAATAACTACACAAAATCAGTATACAAATTTATTGCCGAGCCTTGCTTTTAAATACGATGTACAAGAGAACTTTATCTTGCGTTTGGCTTACTCCACAGCTCTTGCACGTGCAAATTATTACAGCCTTACTCCATTTGTAAATACATTAATCGGCGATGAAGAAATTGTAGCAGGTAATCCTAATCTTAAAGCAGCATATGCGCACAATTTTGATTTAATGTCAGAATATTATTTTAAAAATATAGGTATTATCTCCGGAGGTGTTTTCTTCAAAAAAATCAACAACTTTATCTATACTTACAGAAGCGAACAATACAAGCAAGCTCAGTTTAGCAATGATTTTCCTACATTGAACAATCCAATCCCTAATCCCGATGATAACTGGACTTTCTTACAGGACAGAAACGGAGAAAGTGTAGACGTATATGGCTTTGAAGTAGCGTTTCAAAGACAGCTTGATTTTCTTCCCGGATTTTTGAAGCACTTAGGCATCTATACCAATTATACCTTTACTGAATCAAAGGCTAAAGGAGTATATAACTCTGATGGAGAATTGCGCGAAGGCATTACCTTGCCCGGTACAGCTCCACATATGTTCAATGCTTCTCTGTCATGGGAGAACAAAAAGTTTTCTGCACGTGTATCGCTTAATTATGCAGCGGCTTATTTAGATGAACTGGGCGGAGACGATTTTGAAGATCGTTATTACGACAAACAATTATTTATTGATGCCAATCTTGCTTATACTATTTCCAAATCTTTACGCTTTTTTGCTGAAGCTAATAACCTCACCAATCAGCCATTAAGATATTATCAGGGTGTGTCATCACGCACTATGCAAATGGAGTATTATAAGCCAAGATACAACTTCGGATTAAAATTAGACATAAACAGATAATTGATTATATTTACAAACATGATGAACAAATATTTTTTAGCAGCAATTTTTAGTAGCACTTTATTAATCGGATGTGATGATGATTCTATGAATACAGCCATTGCACAGGATGCATTAAAACCAACGGTTGTAACAGATCAGACAAAACATGATACAGACGATCCTGCAATATGGATTAATGCAGCAGATTCTTCTCAAAGCTTGATTATAGGCACGGATAAAGATTCAGACGGAGCTTTATACGTATTTGATTTGAACGGTAAAACAGTTAAAACAATCAGCGGTCTTAAAAGACCCAATAACGTGGATGTTGCCTATGGTTTGCAATTAGGCGGAAAGCGTGTTGATATAGCCGTTACTACAGAAAGAGAAACCAATAAAATAAGAGTATATCAGTTGCCTGAAATGACTGAACTGGGTAATGGTTTCGATGTTTTTGTAAATGAAAAAGAACGTGCGCCTATGGGTCTGGCTTTATATACCAATCCTGCGGACAGTAGTGTTTATGCGGTTGTGGGTAGAAAGAGTGGTCCCGTAGATAATTATTTATGGCAATATAAATTATCAGATGACGGCAGCGGAAATTTAAAAGCTGAAGTGGTAAGAAAGTTTGGTAAATACAGCGGTACAAAAGAAATTGAAGCTATTGCAGTGGATAATGAACTTGGATATATTTACTACAGCGACGAACAGGTGGGCTTGAGAAAATATTATGCTGACCCTGCAAAAGGAAATGAAGAACTTGCTTTTTTCGGACAGAATGATTTTGCGTCAGATAATGAAGGTATTTCTATTTATAAATCTTCTGACAGTACAGGATATGTTTTAGTTTCCAATCAACAAGACAATAGTTTTAATGTGTATCCCAGAGAAGGAAACGATCATCGTTTAATAACAAAAATTCCTGCATCTACTATTGAGAGCGATGGTTCTGATGTAGTAAACGTAAATCTGGGAAGTACTTTTCCGCAGGGAGTATTTGTTGCCATGTCTAACGGAAAAGTTTTTCATTACTACGACTGGCGAGAGGTGCAGGCAAAAATAGATGCAGCATCTGCAAGCAAATAATTTTATTTTAAATATTCATAAAGAGCTTCAACCATAAGGAAGAAGCTCTTTATCATTTACAGTCGTGCTGCTATTTATAATATTCTACCATTGATTGTATACCATCTTTGTAGCTTGTTGTTTCAAAATTGAATGTGCGATTAAATTTACTGCTGTCAAAAAAATAATCTCTGTCGTTTTGATACAGCATTTCTACCAGTTCCTTTACGGAAGGTACAAACCAGCCTATCATCTTCATAAATCCTTTGCTGTATACGCTGTATGTATATGGCTTGTTCATTGCATCGGTTACCATTTTTATATAATCTGCTCCGGTAAGTTTTTCGGTTGAGGTGGGCAAATGCCATACCTGATTATATGCTTCGGGCGTGTTGCCCAATAAGGCTGTAGCCTTTGCTGCATCAGGGGTATAGGTCATAGAGTGAATTTTATGAGCGTCTGCCTGCCAAAATGGTTTACTGTTTTTAAGCAGCTTGTCTATTACCCCAATTTTTAAAGCACTTGCGTTTGCACCCGGTCCGTAGAAATCAGCACTGCGTGCTATCAGAGCCTGTAAGCCTTTATGTTGTATAGCATCGAAAATCATGTGTACTAATTGTGCACGCACTTTTCCTTTTTCTGATAGCGGATTTATTTCGGATGTTTCTGTCATATGCGGAATGTGTTTGATATCATACATATACACATTATCCAGAAACACCAATTTACAATGATGATGCAGGCAGGCATTTATTAAGTTCTCCATTAACACCGGCCAGTCGCGTTGCCATGTTTTTAATTTATATTCCAGACCTACTATAAGATAGGCTATGCTTGAGTTTGCCACAGCCTGCATTGTAGATTTTTTGTCGAGCAAATCGCAAATAAATAATTCATCATCATCATTTATCTTTTCAGGATTGCGTGCAGCCAGTCTGATTTTGTCGGTATAATTTTTTAATTCTTTTGCGAGGGGTTTGTCAATGGCACCGCCTGCTCCGAGTATTGTTTGCATAATTTTCAGTTTTTTATTTACAGCAAAAATACAGTTGTGCTTACCCTGAAAACAATGACTGTGGTTAAGATTTTTGATTTTCGTATACTCTTTTTTTCATGCGGCTCAAACTTTCAGGAGCAATGCCAAGATACTGTGCAATATAGCGCTGCGACAGTTTTTGGAATATTTCCGGTTGCTCGTGAAGCAGTTCATTAAAGCGTTGCTCCGGTGTAAGCATCAGGAGTGATTTGGTACGTTTAAAACTTTGTGCAGCTATGCGCTCAACAAGCATACGGAAGTAATC
>JAEWWO010000035.1 GCA_023396345.1 Bacteroidota bacterium | reverse complement strand
AATTATAAGGGCGGCTACGTTAATACCCAGTACTGTTTTTCTCCATTTCATACACCATCTTATCAGCGGTTCGTAGACTCTTTCCAGCCCGCGGTTAATAGGGTTGGCATGGTCGTCCTTAAATTTCCCTTTCATAAAAAAAGAAATGAGCACGGGAGCGAGTGTAAGTACCAATATAGCGTCTACCACCATAATAAAGGTCTTCGTGTATGCCAGGGGGTGAAACAACTTACCTTCCTGTCCCGTCAACATAAATACCGGAAGGAAGGAGGTAATGATGATGACCGTTGAGAAGAAGACGCCACGTGAAACCTGTTTGCAGGCTCGTTCGATAATGTTCATCCGTACGTCTTCAGGAATTTTTTGATAGCCAGGTGCGTTCTTGTTTCTTTTCAATTTTAATCTGTTAAACCAATTACTTTTCATCTGTATTTTTTTGGGGGTTATTCTGGTTTTGCCAAACCGAAAGGTTACGATAAGCGTTTTCCGACATAATAATACCGTTATCTACGATCACGCCGATTGCCAGCGCAATGCCTGTAAGCGACATGATATTGGAAGAAAGTCCGAACGCATTCAACAGAATGAAGCTGATAGCTATCGTAATGGGGATTTGTATGATAATGCTTAAAGCGCTTCGCCAGTGAAAGAGAAAAATGATTACGATAAGCGCTACAGCAATGATCTCTTCTATTAGCTTGAACTTGATGTTGTCAATGGCGGCTTCAATGAGCGTGCTGCGGTCGTATGAGGTTTTAAAGGTAACGCCCGGCGGCAGGCCTTTTTCCACTTCTTTCATTTTTGTTTTTACGTCGTTGATTACCTTATCGGCATTTTCGCCATAGCGCATTACTACAATGCCGCCTACAACCTCGCCTTGCCCGTCCATATCAAATATACCCAGACGCAAATCACCTCCCATTTGAACGCTGCCGATGTCTTTTACTCTTACCGGAATGCCGTTGTAATTGCCTAAGGCAATGTTTTCAACATCTGTAGGATTCTTAATATAACCCAGCCCGCGGATGATGTATGCCATGTCGGTCATTTCAAATTTTCTTCCGCCCACATCGTTGTTGTTGGCTTTTACTTTGTTCATAACGTCCATGAGCGAAATGTTGTAGAATTGCAGTTTCATCGGATCTACCACTATCTGATATTGTTTTTCAAAACCTCCAAAGGAAGCCACTTCGGCGACGCCGGGAACCGTTTGCAAGGCAAGTTTTAAATACCAGTCCTGTAAAGCCCGCTGCTCACCCAGGTCCATTTTGGGCGCATCCAGGTGATACCAAAAAATATGACCAACTCCGGTGCCATCGGGTCCGAGTGAGGGAGTTACACCCACCGGCAATAGCCGCTGGGCGTAATTCAGCCGCTCTAAAACTCTTGTTCTTGCCCAATAAATATCCACATCGTCTTCAAAAATGATGTAAATAAAGCTCATGCCGAACATGGAAGTGCCACGGACGTTTTTGATTTTAGGAATTCCCTGTAAATTGCTTACTAATGGAAAGGTAATCTGGTCTTCCATTATCTGGGGTCCGCGCCCCATCCATTCGGTGTACACGATCACCTGGTTTTCGCTCAGGTCGGGGATAGCGTCAATGGGATTTTTTTTAACTGCAGAAAACCCCCAGACGAATAAGCCGGCTGCTACGAGCAGCACGATGTACCTGTTGCGCAGGGACAGCTCGATTATTTTTTGAACCATTTGTTTTTATTTGATTTCTTCCTGAATTTCTCCGCATGTAAGCATTTTGCTGCCGAAATACGGGTTTCTTATTTCTTTACTATTGCTCAGCCAGAAAGCGCCCTGGTTATTGTTGTACATGGGGCAGAATATTTTGTACATTGTTTTGCCGGCGCCGAAAGTCTTTGCTATGTCGTAAATATCGTGACTTAGCATTTCCAGGTGTTCTCTTTGATGAGCCATATTTTTGGTATTGGCTGCAATGTGTTCCGTGTGTTCTTTTATGTCTGCTTCCAAATCGGCAAATGTTTCCTGCTGTTCTGGTGTAAAGCCCGTTTTGTCTACTTTAGCAAGCGCTTCACCGATTGCTTTGGCGCCGCTGGCGGCTTCCTGTGGGTCGTCATTAGACAGCGCAAAAGTGAGATGCTGGTAGTGTGCGAAAACTTCTCCGAAGTTGGTTGATTGTGTTGAGGTGGTATTTGCGTTATGCTCCATCGGCATGTTGTTCATGTTTTCCATGTCGTGTTGCGTTTCCGCATTGTCTTTAGTCTTGTCCGCGTTGTTGTTGCAGGCAGATAAAATTAATACAGAGGCGGCTATCAAGCCGGTAAATAAATGTTTCATTTTTTTTTGGTTTTAAAAGTTACTGATTTTTTTTGCTGAATTGTCGCTGACAGCGCATAGCGCCGTTATAAATTTTAGAAAGATTTAGAAAGTTTTCTTTACAGAACCGCAGGTGAGCATGCTGCTGCCGTAGTAAGGATTTTTAATTTCCTTTTCATTGCTCAGCCAATAAGCTTTTGCCATGGGGCAATACTGCTGATAAACGGGTTTATCGCTTAGCTTACATTTTTCTGCCAATGCCGCCATATTGTTGGAAAGGTTTGAAAAAGATTTGCGTTGTGCAGCTATATCTCTTGCGTCTGCAATGGCTGAAGCATCTTTGCGCAAGGCGTTTACATTTCCTTCCGAAAGATGACGGTACGAAATAAGAGAAGCGGTTTGTGAAAACTGGTTGGCGTGGCTTGCAGCTTGTGCCTGGTCGCCTGCTACCAATGCCTCTTTTATACCTATGTAGTGGGTATATAAAAGTTGCAATTGCTCTGCTGCTGTGGGGGCTGTTGCTTGCGGCTGTGCCTGTGCAGGTGCTGAATGTTGCGAATGATTGTGCTGTGCATTAGCGTTTAAGAATGCAACGATAGTAATCCCTAAGGCTAATAATATATTTTTCATTTTATAGAAATTATTGTGTTATGGAAATTAATACAAACCCGCACTTTTCAGTATTGGAAAGGCGGTGTAAATGCTGCCATAGGGCAGCTACACAATAATTCTAAATTCGGTAAACGCAGTTGCGGATATAGAGGGGAACGGTACTTCGGTCGGGCGGTGCATTGCTGTAAGGCAATTGCTTAACCCTGGAAGCAAGCATTTCTGTTTCCAACACAAAGGGCTGTGGGGGCAATGCTAATGTGAAGGATTGTAAAGTAGGTATTTTGGTTACATCCGTTTTTTGGTAATTGTCGGTTTTGATAACCTTGTGCTCGTCTTTGCAGCAACCTTTTTTGCTGCCTTTTTTCATTCCGCATTTTTCGCAAGCATCGTTGTGCTTTTCGGTATGCCATAATTTAGCGGACACCAATTTATCCATACAATAGTGCATATGCACTGTCATTCCCATTGAGGAGGAGAGGAAGAGAAAAGCTAATATGGATGCAATAAATTTTTTCACAAGAACGAACTTATCGAAAACAAAATTAAGGCATTTATTTTCAATAGTGCAATTTTTTTATTTATAAAATGTTAAATTCTGATTTGTAAGTGTGAAACCTCTTTTTCAAGCCGCATCTCTGCTTGACTTTTGTTGACATTCGCAACCTAATATTAATTCCTCTTTTGCGGAAGGATTACTTTCAGAGGGCAGTTTTTTTAATTAGCAACCTTTAAAAAAATTTGTATTTCAAAAAAAGGGGAAGTAGACCCCACTCTGGGAGCTGGGAGACAACCTCTTTTTATAATTATTGTTTTTAAAATAACTCTATACACCAATACCAGATCGGCCTTGTATGCGCTGCCCGCTGCCCATCAATCCATCGTAAGAACGCATCAGTAAATGTGTTTCTATTTGTTGCAAGGTATCAAGAATTACGGCTACCTGAATCAATAAGGAAGTACCTCCAAAGAAATAGCTGAATCCTTGTGTTACACCCAATAGCTGTGCAAATCCGGGTAAAATACCTACCAGCGCAAGGAATATAGCTCCCGGGAAAGTAATTCTGTCCATGATAGTTCCTATAAAGTCTGCAGTAGGCTTACCGGGTTGTACACCGGGAATAAATCCGTTGTTGCGCTTTAAGTCTTCTGCCATTTGTTTAGGATTAAAGATCAAAGCTGTATAAAGGAACGTAAATGCAATAACCATTATAGAATATATAATCATATACCATATGTTGGTGTGATCGCTGAACATTTGTACGATAGAGCTTGCTGATTCAAGATTAGTAAATGAAACCAATGTAGGCAGGAACATGATAGCCTGTGCAAAGATGATAGGCATTACACCGGCAGCATTTACCTTCAAGGGTAAGAACTGTCTTGCTCCGCCGATTGTTCGGTTTCCTACAACTTGTTTGGCATAGTTTACCTGTACTTTTCTTACACCTTGTACCAATACGATAATTGCCATTACAATTAATACATATGCTGCAATTTCAATAAGGAAGATTAATAAACCACCGCCGCCTCTTGTGCTTTTAGATTCAAATTCCTGAATAATAGACTGTGGTAATTGAGCGAGGATACCAATCATGATGATGATGGAAACACCGTTACCCAAACCTTTGTCCTGAATTTTTTCACCCAGCCACATTACAAACAATGTACCCGCTGTAAGACAGATAATTGTTGAAATAAAGAAATAAGGTGCATAAGAAGGAATTAATGCAGAAGCATATGCCGGACTGTTAAGATAAGAAACATACGCACTACCCTGTAGTAAGGTTACCAAAACAGTTAAGTATCTTGTCCATTGATTAATTTTCTTTTGACCGCTTGCTCCTTCTTTTTGAATTTTCTGCATTTGAGGTACCAGTACGGTCATCAATTGCATAAAGATGGAAGCGGAGATATAAGGCATTACCCCTAATGCCAGAAACGATGCCTGAGAAAAGGCACCTCCGGCAAACGTATCGAACAACCCAAGTAGGCCACTGTTAGAAGCGTTTTCTGCCGAAGCCTGAAGAGCCACAGGATCAAGACCAGGTAACACGATGTGCGTACCAAATCTGTATACAAAAATTAATAGTAGGGTAACTAAAATCTTGTTGCGGAGGTCTTCAATTTCCCAAATATTCTTAAGGGTTTGAATAAATTTTTTCATCTGTATTCTGTACTTCTTTTAATCACTGATGAAACTTAAAATTTTTAAAATAAGAGCCTGCTAAGTTTCAATCCGTAAAAATACTCATTTTAATATATTTTCCTAAATAAATATTTAAGAAAAAAAGAATTGTTGTTAAATGCTAAAAAGACGTATCGGGCTGATACGTCTGAAGCTTAATATCTTATTTAAGAATTTCTACTGTACCGCCCAGATTCTCAATTGCTGTTTTAGCTTTTTCGCTCATTGCGTGTACTTTAAAAGTAAGCTTGGTAGCCAATTCTCCGTTACCAAGAATTTTTACTTTATCTGTTCTTTTTACCAATCCGTAAGATTGTAAATTTTCTACTGAAAATTCGGTGAATCCGTATTTTGCTATCAATAATTCGATTTGAGCAAGATTGAAAACTTTGTAATCTACACGATTGATATTTTTAAATCCGCGTTTTGGAACACGTCTTTGAATAGGCATCTGTCCGCCTTCGTGTGCCATTTTCAATTGATAACCGGCACGGCTTTGCTGACCTTTATTACCTTTTGTAGATGTACCACCTTTACCTGATGCTTCACCACGTCCAAGACGTTTTTGTTTGTGTGTAGAACCTTCTGCAGGTTTTAAATTGTGTAATTTCATTGTATAAATTGATTTTTTACTCAGCGGGAAAATCTCCCTCGCAGGTGTTCATTGCTGAACTTATAATTAATTACTGTGATTATTCTTTTACTTCTTCTACAGTTACTAAATGAGCAACTTTTTCTACCATACCCAACACTTGTGGAGTACCTTCTACTTCTTTAGTAGCATTCATTTTTCTTAGCCCTAATGCCAAAAGAGTATCTTTTTGCTTTTTGGGTCTGTCGATGCTGCTTTTTACCTGGGTAATTTTAATTTTTGCCATAATAAAATAATATGTTGTGAGTATGAAGCTGATGCAGAGCAATGTGTTTATTGCTGCGGTTCACTTCTTATCCGTTAAATACTTTACTTAATTTTATGTTGCGTTGTTTAGCTACTGCTACCGGCTCTCTTAAAAGAGTCAATGCATGTACTGTAGCTTTAACCACGTTGTGCGGATTAGCAGAACCAAGGCTTTTTGCCAAAACGTCGGTAAGACCTGCGCTTTCTAATACAGCACGCATACTGCCTCCTGCAATTACACCCGTACCTTCTGCTGCCGGTTTAATTAAAACTTTTGCTGCACCTACTTTTGCAAATTGCTCGTGAGGAATAGTACCATGACGCACAGGAACTTTTACAAGATTCTTCTTAGCATCTTCAATACCTTTTGTGATTGCTTCCTGTACTTCTTTTGCTTTACCAAGTCCCTGACCAACTACACCGTTTTCGTTTCCAACTACTACCAGAGCAGAAAAACTGAAAGTACGTCCGCCTTTTGTAGTTTTTACCACACGGTTAATTGCTACCACTTTTTCTTTCATTTCAGCGTCAGCGGTTGGCTTTACTTTATTTTCGGTTACTTTAGACATTTAAATCTTTTTATTTAAAATAATTTAATACAATTAGAATTTCAATCCGCCTTCTCTTGCTCCTTCAGCAGCTGCTTTGATACGGCCGTGGTATAAGTTACCACCGCGGTCAAAAACTATTTCACTGATTCCTAAATCAGCAGCTTTTTTTGCTAAAGCTTCTCCGGCCATTTTTGATTTTTCGGTTTTTGTACCTTTTTGTGCTACTATGTCTTTATCTCTTGTAGAAGTGGAAGAAATAGTTACACCATCTTCGTCATTAATTAACTGAAGATATAAATCGCTATTGCTGCGAAAAACAGACAAGCGTGGTTTTGTAGCTGTGCCAGAAACTTTTTTACGGATTCTGTAGCGAATTTTTTGTTTTTTTAATTTTAAATCCATCTTTATATTTTTTTATTTTCCGATTCTGCCGGAAAATGCAGATTAATTAAATATTTTATTTACCAGCCGCTTTACCTGATTTACGACGAATGTATTCTCCAACATACTTAACACCTTTTCCTTTGTATGGCTCAGGTTTACGTAAGCTTCTGATTTTGGCAGCTACCTGACCTAATAATTGCTTATCAGATCCTTCCAGCGAAATCAATGGGTTTTTACCTTTTTCTGTAACGGTGGTTACTTTTAATTCTTTAGGAACTTCAAATACAATGTTGTGAGAATATCCTAAGGCAAGGTCTAAAGTGTTGCCCTGATTTGCTGCTTTAAAACCTACACCCACCAGCTCAAGGTCTTTTTTAAATCCTTCGCTTGCACCGGTAATAAGGTTGGCAAGTAAAGCGCGTGAAAGACCATGTAAAGATCTGTGACGAATTTGGTCAGTCGGGCGGGTTAAAACTATTTCTCCGTCTTTTACTTCAACTGTAATATCGCGGTCGATAGCCTGAGTAAATTCTCCTTTGCTGCCTTTAGCAGTTATTACATTATCTTTTCCTACAGTTACTGTAACGCCGTCCGGAATGGTGATTGGTTTTTTTCCTATACGAGACATTATTGCTTAATTTTAATTTTGTTATTATTTAATTGCTTTTTTGAAATGTACTGTCAAACGCTTTCAGTTGCCGTATAGAAAACTTAATATTTCCGTTTGTAGTTTTTGTTTTAATACATCGTCAGCAACCATTTCAATATTGCTGTGTGTAAATAATTTTTTATTAATAAATGTGGCAAAGCACTTCTCCGCCTACATTTTCTGCTTTGGCTTGCTTATCGGTCATAACACCTTTGGAAGTGCTGATGATAGCTATACCTAAACCGTTGATAACTCTTTTAAAGTCGGCTGGTTTTGAGTACTGACGCAATCCCGGTCTGCTCACACGCTCCAAAGACTGAATAGCAGGCAGCTTAGTTTCAGGATCGTATTTCAACGCTATTTTAATAACACCTTGTTTGTTATCATCTTCAAATTTGTATTTAAGGATGTAACCTTGTGTGTATAAAATTTCTGTAATGCGTTTTTTTAAGTTAGAAGCAGGGATTTCAACAATTCTGTGCCCGGCCATTTGTGCGTTACGCACTCTTGTTAAAAAGTCTGCAATTGGATCTGTTACCATTTTATATTAATTAAATGCTTTCAAAATAAGGTGTCTATTAGCCTGCCACAACCTCTACTCTCAGCAGGATTCACATGCACGCGGTTTTATTTATTACCAGCTTGCTTTTTTTACTCCAGGAATCTTACCATCCAAAGCCATATCGCGGAAGATTACTCTTGACATACCGAAGTATCTGATGTAACCTTTAGGACGACCTGTAAGCTGACAACGGTTTTTTAATCTTACCGGAGATGCATTACGTGGAAGTTTGTCTAAAGCTTCGTAGTCACCCGCTTCTTTTAAAGCTTTACGCTTTTCGGCATAACGTGCTACAACGGCTTCGCGTTTTCTTTGTCTTGCTTTTATTGATTCTTTTGCCATATTATTTTTATCCTAATTTTTATTAGTTATTATCTTTTTTAGCGTTTTTAAAAGGCAGTCCAAGCTCTTTTAATAATTCGTATGCTTCTTCGTTTGTGTTGGCAGAAGTTACGAAAGTGATATCCAACCCTGTAATTTTGTTTACTTTATCAATATCAATTTCAGGGAAAATGATTTGCTCGGTTACGCCCAGTGTATAGTTGCCTCTTCCGTCGAAAGCTTTGTCGCTGATGCCTTTGAAGTCGCGTACACGTGGCAGAGAAACAGAAATCAAACGATCAAGGAACTCATACATTTTGCTCCCTCTTAAAGTTACTCTGGCACCTATTGGCATACCTTTACGCAACTTAAAGTTAGAAATGTCTTTTTTGGAATAAGTAGCAATTGCTTTTTGTCCGGTGATTTGAGTAAGCTCATCAACAGCTATGTCTACCAGTTTTTTATCGGCAACAGCGCCGTTTACTCCTCTGTTTAAGCAAATTTTTTCCAGTTTTGGAGCTTGCATTGGAGTTTTGTAGTCAAATTTTTTGATTAAAGCAGGAACTACTTCTTTGTTATATTTTTGCGCCAGTCTTGGCGCATATGCATTTGTACTCATTATTTAATTGCCTCCCCTGATTTTTTAGAAATACGAACTAATTTACCATCTTCGCGAGAGCGTTTTACCTTTGTAGGAGCGCTTTTTTTAGCGTCCCAAAGCATTACATTGCTGATAGCAATTGCCGCTTCTTTTTTAATGATACCGCCTTTGGTGTTCTGTGCAGAAGGTTTAGTGTGCTTGCTTACAAAGTTAGCACCTTCAACCACTACGCGACCTTTGTCTAAGATCACTTCCAGTACAGTACGTGGTTTTTTTAGATCTTTATCATCTCCGGCGATGATTACTACCTGATCGCCTTTCTTGATATTGTATTTTGGTTTAAATCTGTTGCTCATATTTTTATGCTTTTGGCTTAAAGCGCTATGCTCAAAGCGTACTGATATATTTTAAAAATGCCTGTTGGCTTTTGTTTATTTTTTAAAGAACTTCAGGAGCTAAGGAAATAATTTTCATATAACCTTTATCACGCAGTTCACGGGCAACGGGTCCGAAGATACGTGTGCCTCTTGGCTCGTCTGAATTGTTTAATAACACAACTGCATTATCATCGAAACGGATATAAGAACCATCTCTGCGACGTAGTTTATGAGTTGTGCGTACAATTACTGCTTTAGAAACAGTACCTTTTTTGATACCGCCTGCAGGAATAGCACTTTTTACGGTAACAACTATTTTATCACCGATTTTTGCATAGTCCTGACCTGAGTTGCCAAGTACTCTAATACATAGCACTTCTTTAGCGCCACTGTTATCTGCTACGGATAGTCTGCTTTCTTGCTGAATCATTTTACTCTATTTTTATGTTGATTCAGTACTGAGTACAGGGTACCAAGTACTGAGTACTTTTTAAAACTATTTTGCTTTTTCAACGATTTCTACCAATCTCCAACGTTTTGTTTTGCTCAACGGACGAGTTTCCATGATTCTCACGGTATCGCCAATGCCTGCTTCTTGTTTTTCGTCGTGTACGTGGAATTTTGTTGTTTTCTTTACGAATTTTCCATAAAGAGGGTGTTTTACTTTTCTTAGAACACCAACAGTGATGGTTTTATCCATCTTATTGCTGCTAACAACACCAATTCTTGTTTTACGCAAATTTCTTTCAACCATTGTTATTAATTTTATGCATCGAGCAAAACTCTCTGCTATTTTATTACGCTTTTCTTGAGTTTAATTCTGTTTTTAAACGAGCAATGTCTTTTCTCAGGCTACGGATATTCATTGGATTTTCCAGCGGAGATATTGCATGAGCAAATTCTACTTTTTTCAAACGCTGTTTATCTTCAAGAATACGAGCTTTCAAATCTTCTACTGAAAGATCTTTGATTGCTTTATTAAATTCTGCTGCCTTCGCCATTTTTATTAATATTTAATTTTATTATGCTGTTATTAAGTCTCTGCGAACTACGAATCTTGTGTGGATAGGTAGTTTTTGTGCCGCCAGTCCCATTGCTCTTTTTGCAACTTCCAAAGGAACACCGTCGCATTCAAAGATTATACGTCCTGGTTCTACAACAGCAGCCCAGTATTCCGGATTACCTTTACCTTTACCCATACGTACTTCAGCGGGTTTTTTAGTTACTGGTTTATCGGGGAATATACGAATCCATACATTACCTTCACGTTTCATAGCACGTGTCATAGCCTGACGGGCAGCTTCTATCTGGCGGTTGTTTAACCATATTGGTTCAACAGCTTTCAGTGCATAGGAACCAAAAGATATGGTAGTACCTCTTTTAGCTACGTTTCTGATTCTGCCTTTCTGGGCTTTTCTGTGTTTTGATCTTTTCGGCTGTAACATTGTTTATAATTAAAATAATTCGTCAATTGATTAGTTTCTTCTTTCTCTTCTGTCGTCTCTTCTATCTCTTCTGTCTCCACCGCCTCTTCTGTCTCCTCTTCTGTCGTGGTGACCGCCACCATGTTGTGGTCCGGCTTCTTTACCGCTGATGAAGTTTGGATTTAAGTCTCTTTTTCCTAATACTTCACCTTTACAAATCCATATTTTAAGTCCTATTTTTCCGTAAACAGTTTGTGCATACACGCTTGCATAGTCAATATCCATACGGAAAGTGTGCAAAGGTACACGACCTTGTTTAAATTCTTCGGAACGGGCAATTTCTGCTCCACCTAAGCGTCCGCTTGCTTTTACTTTTATTCCTTCGGCACCCATTCTAAGTGTAGATGCTATAGCCATTTTAATAGCGCGTTTAAAGTTGATGCGGTTTTCTATCTGACGGGCAATAGTATCGCCAACAATTGCAGCATCCAGTTCCGGACGACGGATTTCCAATATATTGATTTGTACGTCGTTGTTACCGGTAAGTTTTTTCAGTTCTTCTTTAATTCTGTCTACCTCATTACCGCCTTTACCGATGATGATACCCGGCTTGGAAGTGTGGATTGTAACGATAAGTTTTCCTAAGGTGCGCTCGATTACTATTTTTGAAATTCCGCCTTTGTTGATACGGGCATTCAGGTAAGTTCTGATTTTGTGGTCTTCGATTAAACGCTTAGAATACTCTTTACTGTTACCATACCAGTTACTGTCCCATCCGCGGATGATGCCAAGTCTGTTACCAATAGGATTTGCTTTTTGACCCATATTGCTTATTTATGATTTGAAGTTTATTGCTAAACTTCAGGTTAATATTTTTATTTTTTTGAATCTACAATTATTGTTACGTGATTGCTGCGTTTGCGGATTTTGTAACCACGACCCTGAGGAGCCGGACGCATACGCTTAATGGTACGGCCTTCGTCTACAAAGATTGTTTTTACAACTAAATCAGCATCTGCTGCACTCTGTCCTTCATTGCCCTGCTCCCAGTTAGCGATTGCGCTTTTCAGCAATTTTGCCAACGGAACTGCATTGTGCTGTGGGTGATGCTCAAGAAGTGAAAGAGCTTTTTCTACTTCCATTCCACGAATAACATCTGCCAACAAACGCATTTTGCGTGGTCCTGTAGGATAATTTCTTAATTTAGCTACTGCTTCCATTTGTATTAATTTGATAATTTGCTAATCTGGTAAATCAGCCAATTTTTAAAATTTATTTTTTGCTTCCTGCGTGTCCTCTGAAGTTTCTTGTTGGGGCAAACTCACCAAGTTTGTGACCTACCATAAATTCAGTTACGTATACAGGAATGAACTTATTTCCGTTGTGTACTGCAAATGTGTGTCCTACAAAATCAGGAGTGATGGTTGAACGTCTGCTCCATGTTTTGATTACTGATTTTTTTGATCCGCCCTCATTCATCGCTAACACTTTACCTTCTAAGTTGTGATCTACGTAAGGACCTTTTTTAATTGAACGACCCATATTTATAAGTTTTTAGTTGATTTATCCCGTCTCAGACGAGACCATTTTAACTGTTTTAAAATTTATTATTTACCTAATTTTTTACCGTTTTTACGCTGAATAATCAGTTTATCTGAACCTTTTTTCTTACGCGTAATTTCGCCTTTAGCATATTTACCGGTTCTGCTTCTTGGGTGACCACCTGAAGCTCTACCTTCACCACCACCCATTGGGTGATCTACCGGGTTCATGGCTACACCTCTTACTCTCGGACGAATGCCTTTCCAGCGTTTTGCACCGGCTTTTCCGTAGCTTCTAAGGCTGTGATCGGAGTTAGAAACCTCACCAACAGTAGCGTATACGTTAATCAATACTTTTCTTAACTCTCCTGAAGGCATTTTCAATACAGCATATTTTTCTTCCTTGTTGCTAAGCTGAGCAGAAGCACCTGCGCTTCTTACCATTTTAGCTCCATGTCCGGGCTGTAATTCAACGTTGTGAATAATAGTACCTAAGGGCATATTTTTAAGCTGTAAAGCATTACCTAATTCAGGAGCAACGCTGTCGCCTGAAATTACGGTAGCACCTACCTGCAAACCTTTAGGGGCAATGATATATCTTTTTTCGCCATCTGTATATTCCAGTAAAGCTATGAATGCTGTACGGTTTGGATCATACTCGATAGTTACTACTTTTGCTTCAATATCTTTTTTATCGCGTTTAAAATCTATTATGCGATAGTGATGTTTGCTTCCACCACCTCTGTGCCTCATAGAACGGCGACCTTGTGAGTTTCTACCGCCTGTTTTGTGTTGAGGCTCCAACAAGCTCTTTTCAGGTTTATTGGTTGTAATCTCAGCATAAGCGTTCCCGATTTTCCAGCGGGTGCCTGCAGTTACTGATTTAAAATTTTTTAAAGCCATTTTTTAAATTTTTTCGGATTTTTCAGCTCCGATTGCTATAGTTTTTTATTTAAATTAAATATTTGAATACAAATCAATTGTTTCGCCTTCAGCCAAGGTAACGTATGCTTTTTTATAAGCGGGTTTTACACCTTGTACA
>JAEWWO010000016.1 GCA_023396345.1 Bacteroidota bacterium | reverse complement strand
GTACAATGTGAACGATTTATCAAAACAAACGCTCGATAAATTTATTGACAGCAGTAACATAAATCTGGAAACCAAAAATCTTTTTTATTACGATACGGATTCTACGTCCGGCTCATTTCTTTACAGAAAAGTTATTCCAGCAGTAGACAACAGCGATACTGCTTATTTTTATCTCCATCTGAAACCGCGCAGAAAAGGTGACAATGATTTTTATCTGACGCTTTTGTCGCAGAATAATGCATTGCGCGATTTATATATGCAATATCACATAGGCGTTTATAGAAACGGAAAAATAGTAGAAGAAAGTTCGCAATACGATTTTCCTGATACCATTACTACACATAATCTTCCTGAAGGTAAGCTGTTGTCGCAAATAAATATTTCGGGTAATAAATACTGGTACAAGACATCTGACAACAGGGTAATCAGTATTGTAAAAAAGAATGGCTTTATTTATGAATTTGTTGCGCTGTTTTCCTATCTGTTATTATTTACGGTCTTATTTATTTTAATTATAAGTCTGCTGCATTTTCTTATTGAGGCAAGGTTTAAAAGAAAAATAATTCTGCAGCGTATTCAGCTCTCTCTTCGTACAAAAATTTATACGTCTATTATTTTTGTATCGCTGTTCTCTTTTGTAATTATCGGTGGTGCTACCATTTCGGTGTATATACTTAATTTTGAAAAAGACAATCAGGCACGTTTAGGCAGAGTAATTACACGTTTTACAAAACAAATAGAACTTGATATTAATAGCAGATTTGGAACTGCGCTGTCAACAGTATCAAATGAGGAAATTAATCGTGCCATTTCAGATGAGGTATATAAGCTGGCAACCGTAAACAGCGAAAATGTAAATTTCTATAATAATAATGGGGAAATATTAGCTACGTCACAACCATATGTTTACAATAGAAAAATCCTCAGCAACTTTATGAATCCTGTTGCTTACAACGAAATGAAAGTAAACAATAGTAAAGATTTTTATCACAAAGAATCTATTGGAGAATTTAGTTATCTGAGCGGCTATATGCCTGTAATTTTGAACGATAGAAGAATCGGATTTTTAAATGTTCCTTTCCTTAATATTCAAACAAGTCTTACACAAAATATATCTTCATTTATTACGGTTATTGTAAGTATCATTGCACTGGTATTTATGCTCGCCGGTATACTTTCTATGTTCCTCACTCAAAGAATACTTGACAGTTTTGCGGTTATTAAAGATAAAATGAGAAAGATTAATCTGGGTGAAGAAAACGAAGAAATAAAATGGAGCAAAGATGATGAGATCAGCGATCTTTTGCAGGAATATAATCAGATGTTGCGCAACTTAAACACCTCTGCCAGCAAGCTGGCGCGCAGCGAAAGAGAAGGTGCATGGTCCGAAATGGCAAGGCAGGTAGCGCACGAAATAAAGAACCCGCTTACGCCTATGAAGCTTAATTTACAGTTTCTCATAAAAATGGCAGAGAGCGGTCAGGAAATTTCACCGGATCTTACTAAGAGAATTTCAGAATCGCTGATTGAACAAATTGACCAACTCGGACTCATTGCAAGTGACTTCTCACAGTTTGCCAATATCACCAACGTCAGATTAGAGCGGTTTCAGCTTTCAGAAGTATTACAGAAACTTACTGATATGCATTCGCTGAACGAGAATATTAAAATTGTCTATAAACAATCAGGGATTGATTATGTGCATCTGGACAAAACACAGGTCAGCCGCCTGTTTTCTAACCTCATAAAAAATGCCATAGAAGCCAGTGGTGAATCAGAAAATGCAACCATTGAAATTGTGTCTCAGAATTTTGGCGAAAATGTAGTAGTTTCTATCCACGACTACGGAATAGGTATTAGCAAAGAGCAGGCTGCTAAAATATTTGTACCCAATTTTACAACAAAATCTTCCGGAACGGGCTTAGGTCTGGCAATCAGTAAGGTGATTGTAGAAAACGGTAAAGGACGAATTTGGTTCGAAAGTATTCCCAATATCGGCACAACGTTTTATGTAAGCTTTCCCTTACATAAATAATTTGTTTTTTAGATTGATTATCATGTGATTATGTAGTATATTTACCGTTGTAAATCTACTGTTTATACATGCCGTCAATTTTAATACTATGAACAAAAAAGCAAATCCTAAAGATGAAAATATCTATTCTATCAGCAAAAAAATGAACGTTTTTTCGACAAAAGAATTCGAAAAAGAATATATAAGATTAATCAGCAACGTTTTTGGAATTTCGGTAACTGCTGCAAAAATTTACAAACACATTTATCTGTCAGAAAAAATAGATAAACATGTTTACGTAAATGATAAAGATGTTGCCAAAAAATTTCCATCTGTAAACAAAACAAACTTTACAAAATATATGTCGGAGCTGATTGTTTCAGGACTTGTTACAGAATCCGACGAGAGCAATCTGTTTTGTATGAATCCTGAAATGCCCTTTGATCCTGATGTTCATGATAATATCAAACTCACCATCACCATCGAAAAAAAATCTACCATTACAGAATCTGCTGTAGCAGAAACTGAGGCTTCGGGTAAACC
>JAEWWO010000319.1 GCA_023396345.1 Bacteroidota bacterium | reverse complement strand
GCCTTGCGTGGAGCATCGCAAACCATCAGCTACGAGTTGGCATTAGGTATGTCGCTGATTGCACTCCTGCTGGTAACTGGCTCTTTAAGTCTGCGCTCAATTGTAGACACGCAAATAGAAACAGGTGTGTGGAACATTGTTTATCAACCACTGGGTTTTCTGCTGTTTTGGATATGTATGTTTGCAGAGTGTAATAGAACTCCGTTTGATTTGCCCGAAGCTGAGTCAGAACTGAATCAGGGCTTCCATCTGGAATACTCCTCTATGACTTTTGGATTTTATATGTTCTATGAATATGTAAATATGTTTGTAGTCGGACTTATCATGTCTACTTTATTCCTGGGCGGATATGATATTCCGTTCTTTGATGAAAGTACATTGCATCCTAATTGGGCGGCTGCCGTAGGGGTGATAGCATTAATGGTAAAAGCACTGTTTTTTGTATTTGTATTTATGTGGGTGCGCTGGACTGTGCCAAGATTCAGATATGACCAATTGATGAATCTGGGATGGAAAGGATTATTGCCTCTGGCAATTGTAAACATGCTGCTTACAGCACTGTTTATGCTGATTTTTAATAAATAAATTTTGTAACAACAGATAATGCAAAGATTAACTGATAGAAGTACGGATGTAGACAGAAGACCCATGAATTTTGCGGAGAAAATTTATCTTCCTGCAATTGTAAAAGGCATGTCTATTACTTTAAAACACATGTTTCAGAAAAAGATAACAACCCGTTATCCCGAGCAGGAACGACCATTCAGCCCTGTTTTCAGAGGGTTGCATGTGCTTAACCGCGATGAGCAGGGTCGTGAACGTTGTACAGCCTGTGGCTTGTGTGCTTTATCTTGTCCGGCAGAAGCTATTACAATGGAAGCTGCCGAAAGACTGGACGGAGAAGAGCATCTCTATCGCGAAGAAAAATATGCAGCAAAGTACGAGATAAATATGCTGAGATGTATTTTCTGCGGTTTGTGCGAAGAGGCTTGTCCTAAAGATGCCATTTATCTAAGCGAAACTTTTGCCCCTTCTGATTTTACAAGAAAAAAATTCATTTATAAAAAAGATGATTTACTCATTCCTAATCCGCTTACAGACAAAGAGGCTTATGATGAGGCATTAGGAAAACAAAAGCCTACCACGGCAGGCAGCATGAAATAACGATAAATAACTTATTTAGAGATTTGAATATGGACTTAGCAACTATTATATTCTGGATATTAAGCACCGCATCTATCATATGCGCCCTTATGGTAGTAATAAGCAAAAACCCTATATATAGTATATTGTGGCTTATTGCAACTTTTTTCACCATCACAGGACATTACATAATGCTCAATGCACAGTTCCTGGCTGTGGTAAATGTCATTGTGTACGCAGGAGCCATCATGGTGCTTTTCCTGTTTGTGGTAATGCTTATCAATCTGCAAAATATTCCACGCCCAAACAGAAACATCAGAATGAAATTTTTAGGAGTGATTACGGGAGGATTGTTGTTTACTATGTTACTCTCTGTTGCAAGAACTTCCGGAGAGTTAACACCCGGTAAAACAGTAATGGTGAATGACGGACATATAGGATTAATTGAAAACCTGGGACAAACCTTATTTACACAATATGCCATTCCGTTTGAAATTTGTAGCATTTTGTTTTTGAGCGCTATGGTAGGAGCTGTGGTAATAGGAAAAAAAGATTAAAGAAAATACAGAGATAAAAATAAAAAATATGCCAGTAGAATATTTTATAGCTTTAGCCGCAACGTTATTTTGCATAGGAGTTACAGGTGTTTTCGTAAGAAGAAATGCCATTATTGTTTTTATGTGCATAGAGCTGATGCTTAATTCAGTAAACCTTTTACTTGTAGCATTTTCAAAAATGCATCATGCAGCATTTCCTGCAACCAACGCCGGAATTGACGGGCAATTGTTTGTCTTTTTTGTAATGGTGGTGGCAGCGGCAGAAGTAGCAGTAGGGTTGGCAATTATTGTAATGATGTATAGAAATATACACACCGTAGATATTAATTTCTTAAACAGACTGAAGAACTAAACAGTAGATCGGACTTATAACTAAATTACATTATGAACTTAGCTTTATTAATTCCATTATTACCTTTTATAGGTTTTTTGATTAATGGTATTTTTAGAAAACAATTAAGTAAATCGCTTATTAATATTATAGGTTGCGGTACTGTATTCGTTTCTTTTTTAATATCCTGCTACCTTTTCTGGGATGTGTACACTGCTTCAAAAGCAGGCACTGAAGCTGCTTCGGTATATCATTATTTTAATTTTATTAAAGTAGCAGATTTTACCATTCCTTTTGCCTTTCAGATAGATCAGTTATCTTCTATCTTTTTGCTGATTATAACCGGAGTTGGGTTTTTAATACATGTGTATTCAACATCCTATATGCATGAAGAAACAAATGAACATTACGGAAGATATTTTGCTTATTTAAACCTGTTTATCTTTTCCATGTTGCTGTTGGTAATGGGAGCCAATTTTGTAGTAATGTTTATAGGCTGGGAAGGGGTTGGTTTATGTTCTTATTTGTTAATTGGTTTCTGGTTTAAAGATATAAACAATAGCAAGGCTGCAAGAAAAGCCTTTGTAATGAACAGAATTGGTGATTTCGGATTTCTTTTGGCTATTTTCTGGATACTGGCAAAAGTAGGTTCTGCGGATTTTGCTGTTGTGTTTAATAATCCGATGCAGTATTTCACACAAACAGATGTTACTGCAATTACTTTATTATTATTTCTTGGAGCAACTGGTAAAAGTGCACAGATTCCGTTGTACACCTGGCTGCCCGATGCCATGGCAGGTCCTACGCCTGTATCGGCACTTATACACGCGGCTACAATGGTAACAGCCGGTATTTACATGGTTGCAAGAAGCAATATTTTATATACATTGGCACCTGTATCTTTGATGGTGGTTGCAATCATTGGTGTTGCAACAGCTGTGTTTGCAGCAACAATTGCTCTAAAACAAAATGATATTAAAAAAGTTTTAGCGTATTCTACTGTAAGCCAATTAGGATACATGTTTTTAGGCTTAGGCGTAGGAGCTTTTGGTGGTGCTGTTTTTCATGTGATGACACATGCTTTTTTTAAAGCCTGTTTGTTCTTGGGAGCAGGTTCTGTAATTCACGCAATGGGTGGCGAGCAGGACATTCGCAGAATGGGAGGACTGAAAAAACAAATGCCTGTAACACACATTACTTTTCTGCTGTCATGTTTAGCTATAGCAGGAGTTCCGCCGTTCTCCGGATTTTTCTCTAAAGATGAAATACTGGCAGCTGCATTTGCCGCTAACCCCGTTTATTATGTGTTAGGATTGATAGGTGCTTTAATGACGGCATTCTATATGTTCCGCCTGTACGGAATGACTTTCTTAGGAAATTTCAGAGGGACTACACACCAGGAAAATCATTTACACGAAAGTCCAAAACCTATGACCTTTGCGTTGATAGTATTGGCTATTCTTGCTGTTTTTGGCGGATTTTTAGGTATTCCACCCGTAATGAAAGAAGGAGCCCATGCGCTGAATAATTTCCTTGCTCCTGTTTTTGCAGATTCTTTTGCTATTCAGCAACCACATCATGTATCGCACAGTACAGAGTGGATGTTAATGGGCATCAGTGTATTACTTATCATTATTATGATTTTATGGGCATGGAAGAAATATGGTAATTACGAAAATAAAAATGAAGAGAATACTGGATTTGCCAAAGTGTTGGAGAATAAATGGTATGTTGATGAATTATACAATGGTGTAATAGTAAAACCGTTGTATGGTTTGGCATCCTTCTTTAAAAATGTTGTAGAAAAGTCAGGAATAGACGGCGCTGTAAATGGCGTGGGCAAACTGGTACAGTACTCTTCCCGCCAGTTAAGATTGATTCAGGGAGGACAGACAGGCGTGTATATTTTAATAATGGTAGCGTCGCTGATAGTGTTGTATATGTTATTCTGGAATCAGGCGGCAATACTGTCGGTTATAAATAAAATATTTAATTAGAAAATAAGGATTTAGTAGGCAAAATCGTTACGGATAAAACCGCAGCGTTAAACTTTAAAGACATATGTTATATTTACTAATACTCGTTCCGATTTTATTTGGCATAGGACTGTTTTTTGTAAAAGACAGAAATACGGCAAAAACATTATCATTGGTTTTTTCTGTAATTGTTTTTTTGCTGGCTGCCTGGCAGCTAAGTCCGTCCGGAACGGTTCACAATGAGGCAGAGTGGCTGCCCATGTTTGGAGCGAAGTTTAGCTTTACGGCAGATGGTATGGCTAAAATGCTGAGCATTCTTACTACTTTTTCTCTGCCGTTGATTCTGGCGGGTTCTTATAATAACAATTACAAAAGAGCAGGAAGTTTTTATGGTTTGTTGTTCCTTACACTAGCGGGCATGCTGGGCGTGTTTTTAGCTGCTGATGTTTTGTTGTTTTATTTCTTTTGGGAGCTGGCTCTTATTCCTGCATATTTTGTTTCTTCCATGTGGGGTGGCGAAAAGCGTATACAGGCTTCGTTTAAGTTCTTTGTTTATACGTTTGTAGGGTCTTTATTAATGCTGGTAGGGCTTATCTATTTATATCAAAAAACACCGGACGGCTCATTTGCTCTGTCTTCTTTTTACAATCTTAATCTTAGTGCAGCCGAACAGAATATTGGATTTTGGTTGTTCTTTATAGCCTTTGCTATTAAAATGCCTGTGTTTCCTTTACACACCTGGCAGCCGGTTGCTTATCAACAATCGCCAACGGCATTAACCATGATATTGAGCGGGATAATGGTGAAAATGGGAATCTACGCAACTATCAGATATATTTTGCCTGTGTTTCCGGATTCCGTGGTGCAGTTTCAAAATCTGATTATGTGGATAGCAATTGCCGGAGTGCTGTATGCATCATTAATTGCCATCAGACAAAACGATTTAAAGAAGCTGATAGCTTATTCCTCTATTGCACACATCGGTATTATGGCGGCAGCTATTTTTGCCAATAAAGATGTGGCATTAAACGGCGTGATGTTGCAGATGTTCAATCACGGTATCAATGTAATTGGTTTATGGATTGTAGTGAATACTATAGAGCAACAGTTTGGAACAAGAAAAATTAGCGATCTTTCAGGACTGGCTCAAAAAGCACCAACTCTTGCCATCTTATTAACGGTGATGGCTTTGGCTAATGTATCGCTTCCGCTTACAAACGCTTTTATAGGAGAATTTTTGATGTTTAACGGAATATTCCGTCACAACATATGGATGGGCGTTGTGGTTTGTTTGAGTATTATTCTGGTAGCAGTATACACTTTAAATATGATACAAAATATTTTCTTTGGAAAAACAAATACACTTACAGAGCCTGCGCATGACAGTCATTCAGGTTCCAATGCTGCATTGATTTGTATAGCTATATTTATATTATTGCTGGGCGTATATCCTCAGCCATTATTAAACCTTACCGCTGATACGGTAGCAGCTTTAACAGCTAAATAAAAAATATTTATCGGTAATTAATATTAATTAAAGAAGAAAGATGAACGCGATTATACTTTTAGCAATTTTTGGAGTAATAATGATGCTGAGCAGCGCATTTATAAAGAACCGGAAATCTTATAAATACACAGCCATAGCAGGAATTATTATAGCACTGATAGCCAATGTTTACGAGACATACAATGGATCTTTCTTTACTTTTAACATGTACGACCTGCTGATGTTCAGTAAAACAGGACTGTTTTTTAATAGTTTAATTTTACTTTCTTCAGCCATCTATTTTATACTTTCTTCAGATGAAATTGAAAGAGTAGGAAAGTATACGGGAGAGTATTTTGCACTGATATTTTTTGTTTTATGCGGAATATCTATTCTCACATCATTCAACAATCTTACCTTAATGTTTATTGGGGTTGAGTTAATGTCTATCCCTCTCTATATCTTAACCGGAGCAGACAAACGCAACCTGAAGGGAAATGAGGCTGCGCTTAAATACTTCCTGATGGGAGCCTTCACAACAGGTGTGATGATATTGGGTATTGCTTTGATTTATGGAGGGACCGGTACTTTCCAACTTACGGGAGGTTATACTGCTGATGTTGCAGCACTGGCAGAGCCGGGTACTAAGTATATGTCGTTTCTTGATGTTACGGGTATGATAATTCTGATGTGTACATTTGCGTTCAAGGTTTCTGCGGCTCCGTTCCATTTCTGGACACCGGATGTGTATGACGGAGCGCCGAGTGTATTCACTTCATTCATGGCTACTATTGTAAAGGTTGGTTCGTTTGTAGCTTTCTATGTATTATTCAGTACAAGAGCTCCCGAGCTAAATGTAAAATTGAACGAAACAATAGGCGTTAACTGGAATATGCTTTTTGCCGTGCTGATTTTCTTAACGCTACTTATAGGTAATATTACAGCCGTTTTTCAATACAGTGTGAAAAGAATGCTTGCTTATTCAAGTATCGCGCAGGCGGGTTTTATGCTATTTGCTTTATTTAGTTTAAATCAAACCGGTCTCGAAGGGCTGGCTATTTATGCAGTAGCATACAGCTTTGCTACCATTGGTATTTTTGCTGTACTGATGAAGCTGAAAGACTATACTTATGATGGTTTTAACGGGTTGGCGAAGAAAGAGCCTGTACTTGCTTTTTCTGCTGCTGTGTTCCTGCTATCTCTTGCAGGTATACCATTAACTGCCGGTTTCTTTGCCAAATATTTTGTGCTTTCTTCCGCAATGCAGGTACCGGGATATACGTGGCTGGTAGTGGCGGGCGTTTTGTTTGCTGCGGTAAGTGCCTATTATTATTTCAGAGTGATACAGTCTATGTATTTCAAAAGCGGCGATGCAGAATTAAACACAGAGATTAAGCCCTGGTTCAGAATAGCACTTGTGGTTTTAGCTGCTTTGATTATTCTCATTGGTATATTCCCTCAACAGATACTTAATTATCTTTACTTCTAAAAAGTAATTATCATATACGATTTTTAAAAAGCTTATGTCGTAAAAGATAGAAGCTTTTTATATTGTTGTTTATTTTCTTTAAACATACGCCATTAGGATTTTAAATAAGGAAATATAGCAATAAACAGGGTTTTGGTAAATACCCGAAAACTGTTTATTCATAAGGGTTACATAAGATTTAACCAACTATTTTTCAGCACATTGACTTCTTTCGGAAAATAAAAAAGCCGACTCCAAAAGAGTCGGCTGAATGATGGTTTTATAATTTATAAATGGATTAATAACCCGGGTTTTGCTGAGCTTCTAAGCCCGGAGTTGCGTCAATATCCGTCTGAGCTATTGGCAGAATGGTTTTGTAGAAAGTTCTGTCAATAGTTTTCTCTCTGTGAGACATGGTAACACCCACATGTTCATCGTTGAATGTTATTTGTTTATTTGCTCTCAGCATATCGAAAAATCTGTGACCTTCTCCATAAAGCTCCTTGCTTTTTTCGTCTAAAATCATATCTGTAGTAATAGTTGCTTCTGTTGCAAGAGCAAGATCCGGAGAGCGTTTACGAATAGCATTCAGATAGGTTACAGCTTTTGCTCTATCCGGGGCAGGTTTATTTAAAGCGGCTTCCGCAGCGGTTAAATATATTTCAGACAAACGGATAACTTTAATATTTACTGCGGTATAGGGGTCTTTGCCATCGCCACTTTTATTTACAGAGCCTACATATTTATAAGAAGCTCCCATTCTTGTATTGGCTATTTCATCGTAGGTCATAATACCCCATCTTACATCCGTTGAGTCTTGACCTAATCTTTCTAAATAATAATCAGATGCGATAAAATTTCCTATGGCATTTTCGTCCCGGTTGCGCAGATAGTAAAAACCTACCGAACTGGAGCCCAGCTCTCCTTCATCTTTTACCATTTTTAACTCAAAAATGGACTCTTTACCAAATTCCGCAGCCCAGGAACCAACCCATTCACTGTTGCTGTACAGGCTATACACGTTAGAGGTTATGATTTCTTCTGCAACATCAAAAGCTTTTTGATAGTCGCCCATTGTCATATAAACTCTGGATTGAATAGCCTTATTTCCATAATAGTTGATATAACCATTGTTTTTAGTTTTGGGAAGTAAAGATTCCGCAGCAGTAAGGTCCGAAACTATTTGTGCATATGTTTCTTCAACGGTGTTTCTTAATGGTTGCTCTGCGGCATCTAAGACCGTTGTAACTATAGGAACTCCAAAAGAAGATTTATCCATTGTATAAGTTTTTCCGTAAAGCCTTACGAGATCAAAATGCATTAAAGCTCTTAATGTTAGTGCCTGTCCCTTATAATTGTCGAAATTAAGTGTAGTTCCTTCTGCTTCCAGTTTTTCAATTCCTGCAATAATACTGTTTACCTGTAATAGTGTATTATAAATATCTGACCAGAAAGAGGAATAGTTTCCCGAATTTACCTCATGGTTAAAAGTATATAGATTATCGAGTCCTCTTCCCTGTGAGGCTATAGTAAGGTCGCCACCTTTGGCATCAGCATATAAAAGAAAGTTTCTTCCGTAATATGTGGAGCGAATCATTTTACGCATTACTCCATTGAGCATTACTTTAGCATCTGCCAAAGTATTGATAGTAATACTTGCATCAGTAGAATTGCTTGGCTTTACATCCAGAAAATCTTTGTTGCAGGCAGATTGTGTAATTGCAGTAAATAGTATTGCTATTAATAATATTTTCTTCATTAGTATCTTTTTTATTTGAGTGATATTATAAGTTAATCTCTAAACCGAATGTGTAAGTTTTACCAAAAGGCATTTCCCATCCTCTTGTTCCAAAGTTATTAACTTCAGGATCTGCCCACTTAAATTTAGAGAAAGTAAGCAGGTTTGTTCCGTTGAAGAAAACTCTTGCCGAATTCATTTTTATTCTGCTTAAAAGATTGGAAGGAATGTTATATGTTAAATTTATATTTTTAAGTCTTAAGAATGACGCATCATATATGTGTCGCGTAGAACGTGTAATACCATCGGTAGGATCATTACCACTAATTTTAGGATAAAGAGAATTGGTATTATCTGTTCTCCAGGCATTTTCGTATGCATAGTAAGAACGAACTCTTTCCCAGTAATAGCCATCTTCATTTACGTCTCTGGAGCCTGCGTCAAATAGCTGACCTCCTAATTTATAAATGAAGTTAAAGCCTAAGATAAACCCTTTATATTCAAAATCAGTATTAATACCTCCATAAGCCTTTGGTAATGGAGTGCCTGATATTATTTGCTTAGCATCATTCACGTCATTTGTTGCTCCTCTGCCATTATGAAGAAAATCTCCGTCTGTGCCGTCGTTGGTATACCAGATGGGTTTACCATCTGTAGGGTCAACTCCCGCCCATTCAGGTGTGTAGAAAGAAAGTACATTTTCTCCTTCGCGGTAGATAAATTGTACTCTGCTGTCTCCGCCGGTAGGATCCCACCATAAAACATCTTGTCCGCCATATAGTTCTATTACTTTAGACTTAATAAAGGAAGCGTTCATATTGGCTGACCATCTGAAATTGCTATTGGATATGATGTCTCCGCCTATCATTAACTCTATACCTTTATTGTTTATGGAGCCAATATTTTTCAGAGTGGTTGAAAATCCTGTGGCGGTAGCAATGTTTACATCCTGCAAAAGATCTTTTGAATCTCTGTTGAAATATTCTACCGTACCATATAAACGATTATTAAATAGTCCGAAATCAAGTCCAAGGTTAAATGAATAATTAGACTCCCACTTTAAATTTTCATCTCCCACTGTAGTAAGAGCACCGCCTGGTTCTCCATTGTAATTGTATCCGAATGTTGCCAGAGAACGCCAACCATAGTTAGAAGACGGGAATGTACCATTTGTACCATATGATGCTCTCAGTTTCATTAAATTTACCTCGTCAAGGTTACTCATAAAAGCTTCGTTTTTCATATTCCAGGCTCCGGAAACAGACCAGAAGTTTGCCCATCTTGATGCCGGTCCAATTCTGGAATTTCCATCTCTTCTAAAAGAAGCTGACAAAAAATACTTTTGATCAAAATTATATTCTGCTCTTGACAAATAAGACATCATATTGTATCCCCAAAAGTAAGCGTCAGCATCTTTTTTTCCTGCGGTAGCAACTGTATGCAGCGCACTGGATGGCAAATTGGAGCCGCTTGCCATAGAATAATCAGTTTGATTTTTTTCTGCTTCAAAACCACCCAATAAATCTAAAGAATGCTTGTCAAATTGTTTATTGAAGTTTAAGGTAGAAGAGGAAACCATTTTTTTAATATTAGTACTGTATTCAAATACAGATCCGTTAGCTGTTGTGCCATAGGTAGTATGGTAGTGCAGAGGGCTGTAATACAGATGGTCTTTCACTTCTGAATTGTCATAAGAGAAAATTGTTTTTGCTACAAGTGACGGCAATATCTGAATGGAAAGCGATTCAATAGCACTTAAACGAAGTGTCTTAGACGAGTTATCCCATTGTGTATCGTAATAAAGTGGATTGTATCCTAATGAGCTATATCTTGCTGTATACGGATTGCCTGTTTTATAATCTGTTGGCCAGTAAAAAGGAAATAATAAATTACGAGACAAATAAAGATAGTTTGTACCGGTGTTTCTGGTATCGTTAAAACCTGTTTTATCATTGTAGCTGATATTAATATTAGAGCCAAAGTCAATGAACTTACCGATTTTCTGCGTTAAATTAACTCTTCCTCCTATTCTGTCAAACTCATTTGTGTAAGCTCTTCCTTTATCTTTTGTATAAGACAAAGAAGAAAAATATTTGGTTTGCTCTCTTCCTCCGCTTACAGACAGATCATAATTTTGAAAAACACCCGTTCTGAATAACGCATTATCCCAGTCAAAATATTTTCCATCTCTGTTTTCAACACCGTCTGTTTTTCCTGTAATGATTATGTCTTCATACAATCCCGTACCATTAGTTGCAAAATCATAACCATGAATACCAAAACGTGTTTTCATACGGTTTAGTGCATACTGGTTTGCCTGTGCATCAGTGTAACCGTTGGAGGTACGATAATCGTGAAATATCTGATAGAAATATTTAATCTGATCTTCTACACTCGCAGCTTCATAGTTGTCCGTAGCAAAATCCGGAGTAAATCCTACAGTTGTTCTCAAGTTTATCCTGGGCTTTCCCATTCTACCTTGCTTAGTAGTAATGATAACAACTCCATTTGCAGCTCTGGATCCATATAAAGAAGAAGCTGCAGCATCTTTTAATACGGTAATAGCCTCTATATCATTTGGATTCAGAGTATTCATAATATTATTAGAAGTATATAGCTGGCCTCCGGCTTGTCCTACACTTCCTGAAACAACAGGAACCCCGTCAATTACATACAGCGGTTCGTTAGAGGCATTCATAGACCCGATTCCTCTGACTCTTATCGTAGATGCAGAGCCTGCTTGTCCGGAAGTAGTATTAATCTGGACGCCCGGCATTCTCCCGGTTAACGATTGTTCAAAAGAAGTTACAGGAACGTCTTTTATTTCTTTTTGATTAATTACGGTAGCTGCTCCCGTGTAACTGCTTCTTGTAGCAGTTCCATAGGCAACAACAAAAACCTCTTCCAGATCTGTTTCCCCGCGTGTCATAACCACATCAATCGTAGTTTGATTTCCAACGGGAAACTCCTGCGTTACATAACCCGTATAAACAAAAACTAAAGTATCCCTGGGACTTGTCTGAATAGTGTACTTTCCAGCATCGTCAGTAATAGCCAATGCACGGTTTAACCTGCTTACCACATTGGTGTTGGATAATGGCTGGCCGTTTTCGTCAGTTACAACTCCGGAAATTTCCTGCGCATATAGATGCGAAACTATTCCGAAAAGCAAAGCCGTAAATAATAATTTTTTCTTCATAAAAAATTTTGTTTAGTTTTAACTTTCACCGAAAGTATAAAAAAAATGTAAAAAAAAATATTTTTCAAAAAAAATATTTTTTTTGTAGAAAAAATAAAAGAATATGTATGATTTTTTTAATAATAATTACTAATATTTTATGAATGGCAATATAATCCTTAATCCTTTAAATATATTATTACATTTATTATGTATGGTTACATCTGTTGTTAGTATAATATTTATTTATCTTTAATCCTTTATGTCACTTGTCAGCGTTTCAGAACTGCTAAACGATAGTGTAGTACCGGAGGCAAAATTGCTACCGATAGAAGCCTACGGTCAATCTATTATTCTTTATTTAAGCAACAATAAGCTTTACGCTTTTGCTGCAAAATGCCCACATGGCGGAACCTTGCTTTGTGAAGGATATGTAGATGCTAAAAACTGTATCGTGTGTCCTACTCATTTTTACAAATTTAGCTTGCTCACCGGTAGAGAAGCCTTGGGTCGAGAGTACCATCTTAAGACTTACAAAACATTTTTAGAAGAAGGATCATGGTATGTTGAAGTGTGAAAGCGCTTTAAACTTTTTTGATATCGTTGTAAAAGGCAGAGGGAGTTTTATTATATTCTTTTTTAAAAGCCTTTGAAAAATAAGATGCAGAAAGAATCCCAACTCTGCTCATTATTTCATTGATAGAAACATCTTCATTTGTCATAATATAAACTGCTTTCTTCAAGCGCACTTTTCTAATCATTTCATTGATAGAATTTCCTGTTATCTCTTTTATAATGTTAAATAATTTTGTTTTGCTCATGCCCATTTGCATGCATAAATACTCTACATTTAGATCAGGATTATCAATCTCGTTTTCGATGATTAATAAAAAAGTTTCCATTATTTCGCGCTGTTTTGAAGATCTTATACTATCTCTTATTTCGTGTTTGTAATCTTTTAAATAATGTTCTTTTAATTTTTGGTTGTGACTAAAAATATTTCTTATAGTAGTTGATAATAAAGTTAAACTAATAGGTTTTGTGAAATAATAATCAGCACCGCTTTCAATACCGGTTGCTTCTGCTTCATTTCCTTCCTTTGCTGTGAGCATGATTATTGGAATATGTATTGTGGTTTCATTTGACCTTATCTTTTTAGCCATTTCATTTCCATCCATTCTGGGCATCATAACATCTGTAATGATGAGAGAAGGAAGCAACTCTAGCGATTTTTCGAGACCTTCAATACCATCTTTAGCGGTATATACATTATATTCTGCCTGCAAGGTAGTATAAAGGAAATTTCGGAGGTCTTCATTGTCCTCCACAACGAGTATTGTGTTTTCTTTTTCAGCTATTTCATTTATTGGAGGTTGTTCGTCTAGATCATTTTCGGGAATATCTACTATCAGTTGATCGTTTACATGTTCAAGCATAACAGTCTTTTCATTATTTTTTTCTTCCTCTGTAAAGTTTTGTGATGCATATGGTATTCCCACAATAATGTCTGTACCCACATTTTTTTCACTATATACACTTATTTTGCCTTTGTGCAAAATTGTAAGACCTTTTATCAGCGCAAGCCCTACTCCCGAACCTAAATGTTTATCGGAAACTTTATAAAATCTGTCAAAAATATGTTTTAACGACTGAGTAGATATGCCAATGCCGGTATCTTTTACAACAATATATAAATATTGGTTAATAGGGGCTTCACTTTCAAATGAAATTTTTTCAGTATATTTAGAAGAGTAACTTTCAATATTGTCTATAATCTCAATAGTTATTTTGCCGTTTACATCAGTATATTTAAAGGCATTGTTGAGTATATTCAATACAATGGTTTCTATAATTTGTTTATCAAACCATACATTTTTATGATCATTTCCAGATATATTTATTTTATAATCAATTTTTTTATTTTCTGCAATGGGAATAAAATCTTTAGATAAGAGTATAATGGATTCATTAAAGTTTCCTTTCTCTACTTTTAGTTTTATAATGCCGGATTCTACTTTCCTAAAGTCCATAATTTCTTTTATCAATGATACCATTCTATTTACATTTTTATGCAACAATTGATAATAGTTATTGAAAGAAAGGTTGGTATTTATTTCTTCCATTTTTTCAGTAGCTCCCAATATAATAGAAAGGGGCGTTCTAAGTTCATGAGAGACATGTGTGAAAAAATTGAGTTGCATATCATACATTTCCTCTCTTTTCTTTTCATGAAGTTTTCTGTTTATGAGATTTTTATACAGGGAAAAATAAAAATACAACAACGTGCCTATTGCAATAAGCAAAAGAAGTCTAAACCACCATGTCTTCCATAAAGGAGGCAATATTTTTATTTTCAATATGGCTCCTTTCATATTCCAGACACCGTCATTATTAGAGGCGCGAACGTGAAGGGTATAATTTCCAGGATCTAGATTTGTAAAAGTAACTTTCCTTTCACTTCCCAAATAATTCCAATTTTTATCATAACCTTCTAGTTTATAGGCATATTGATTTTTGGAAGTGGAAATATAATTGATAGCTGCAAATTCAAGAGAGAATAAGGC
>JAEWWO010000270.1 GCA_023396345.1 Bacteroidota bacterium | reverse complement strand
AGCTACCTCCGTTTCCACCTCCAAATAGTGTAAAACCACTTGCGAAAATTTTAAATATAATCACGGCTGTTAAGTAAAATAATATAATCCATTGATTATCTGTAAACCTCATGAGTATTGATCTTCCGTCTATATTTCCTGTTTCTGCAATAGCCTGAACAGCCAAATATCCTTCGCCATATAATTGTGGAAAAAAGAAAATTAATATACATAATCCCAACGAACCAATAATCCATCTCTGGTGTATTTTGGTTATTTTAGCATACAGTCCATCAATCCACTGAAAAATTCTGGTGTGTAATATTGCCAGCAGTCCTGAAAATAAACCAATACCTATATAAAAAATAGTGTTGTTATATTTAAAAGGTTCAAGGGTATTAAAGTTTAAAAGAATTTCATCGCCCAACAACACTTTACCTAAGATAGCTCCTGTGGCAGAAGATATAAGTAAAGGTATAAAAGAAGCAGCTGAAACTTCTATAAATAAAACTTCTAAGGCAAATAATACTCCGGCTACCGGAGCACTAAAAGCTGTAGCTATGCCTGCTGCAACACCACATGCAATTAATAATGTTTTGTCTTTATAAGACATGAGCATAGATTTTGCATAATTAGAACCTATCGCTGCTCCTGTAGCTACTATGGGAGACTCTAACCCAAGAGATCCGCCAAAGCCAATAGTGACGCCACTTGTAATTAAATGAGAGTATGTTTGACTAAAAGGAAGGTTAGAAGATTTCTTGGCTATTGAATAAACTATTTTATCATTGCCTTTTAAAAAATCTTTTTTAAAAATTTTGTGTATTAAAAATGCACTTACTCCTATTCCTATAAAAGGCAATAAAGATTGATACCAGAGAATGTTACCAATTTTCCAATCCTCAAAAACAAAGGCTTCAATTTTAAACACAATTGTTTTGAGTGCAACCGTAGCTAAACCAACAGATATACCAACCGCAACACAAGAGAAGAGCATGAACTGCTGATGGGTCAATTTGCTTTTGACCCAGACAATCAGTTTTCTGATTTTAACTAATAATCTGCTGATTAAAGACTGCATAAAATTGTATTAGTATTCTTCTTCCGATCTTTTTGCTTTTCTCTGAATAGGCAACGGATAAGGCTTTCCGGTTGTAGGATGTAGCGGCAATTCACCAAATTCGTGCAATGTTTTTTCATTATCCTCGCTTGCCATGTATGCCAGTATTGCTATCGTTAAAGCATTCCTTTTTAATTCATCAAAAACTATTTTATCGTATGTATCTCTGTTGGTATGCCAGGTGTAGGTAAAGTAATTCCAGTTGAGAGAACCCAGCATGAAAGCCGGCGCACCAACCTCTACAAACGATGCGTGATCACTGCCCCCGCCTCCCGGAATGCCCGGAAAATTGGTGTTGATATATTGACGTATAGAATCGGGAACTGCTGCCAGCCAGCGATTCCAGTATTTTTCAGCATCTTTAAAACCTTGTCCTGAAATATTGATGATTCTTCCCGTACCGTTATCCTGATTAAAAACTGCCTGAATATTTTTTATTAGTTCAGGATGATCTTCAACAAACGCCCGTGAACCGTTTAGTCCTTGTTCTTCGCTGTTCCAGTGTCCGGCAATAATTGTGCGTTTAGGATTGGGATAAAACTTTTTCAGCAAACGCATAGCTTCCATCATTAAAACAGTTCCCGTAGCATTATCTGTTGCGCCGGAAGCGCCATCCCACGTATCTATGTGTGCAGATAGAATAATATATTCATCTTTTTTAGCAGTGCCGGGAATAGTAGCAATGGTGTTGTAAACCGGTGCTCTGCCCAAATCTTTAGAATCGGTTTTTACCGACAGTTTTGGTGTATTGGCTGATTGTGTCAAACGATAGAGCATACCATAATCTTCTAGACTGATATCAATAGAAGGAATAACATTGGTGTAAGCAGAAAATATTCTGTTCACGCCATACCCACCCGACCAGTACATGGAGAGTACACCCAATGCGCCGCTTTTGTCGAGCATATTGTAAAACGTATTTCTTCCTATTCTTGCAATGCGTGCATTAGCAGAATCATCGTTTAATTCATTTATTCTTGCGATTCTTTCATAGTCTCCTTTTACAGAGAAAGTATCCCAGGTCTGACGCGGAATACCGGTAGCCGGATTGGCAGAAATAAGAACAAATTTTCCTGTTAATGCAGGAAGAAACTTTGCAAGTGATGCAGAGTCCTGAATACTTAAAGGAAGTATAATTGTAGAGCCTGTAAGCGTTTTACCTTTTGTGGATGGACTCCATGCAAGTTGGATAGCTTCCAGTGTTTTTACTCTTGGTGTAATCATATCGACATGCGTAATTCCTCTGTCCCATGACTTCCAGGTTCCGTATTGTTCATTAACGGCTTTAATGCCCATTTTTGCATAGCTTGATATAAGCCAGTCATTTGCTTTCTTTACCTGAGGCGACCCTACCAAACGAGGACCGATGCCATCTGTAAGTTCATGAGCAAAACGTTCTAACTGAGAGTTGTTTCTGATTTCATTGGCAGCATTATTTACAAAAGCATCTTTACTTTGTGCTGAAACAGTAAATAGCAACAATACTTTTACTGAAAGTAAAAAAAAATATTTCATCATAAGTATTAATTTATAATCTTTGTTTCATAGCCTCATACAAAGAAATACCGCAGGCTACAGACACATTAAACGAATCGAAATTATTTTTCATTGGTATAGAAAATGTATCATCAGCCGATTTTAAAATAAAGGACTGAATGCCTTTTCCTTCATCACCCATCACAATACAACAAGGTTCGCTAAAATTCAATTCAAACAGTTGATGCGATGCATTCATCTCGCTGGCAAAAACTTTTACACCGTTCAGATGAAGTGTATCTACAGCGTTTGCCAGACTGTTTACACGGCAGATATGAATTTTTTCCAAAGCACCCGCACTGCTTTTAACAGCCTCTTCGTTTAAAGCTCCTACTCCTTTATCAGGAATGATAATAGCGTGAACGCCTGTGCACACGGCATTTCTGGCGATGGCTCCTATATTTCTTACGTCTGTAACACCATCAAGCATCAATAGTAGCGGAGTTTCACCTTCACTATTTATCCAGTCAATTATTTGTTGTAAATCCTGATAGGTTATAGCAGATTTAAATGCTATTACACCCTGATGATTAATATTGGTGATGCTGTTCAGTTTTTCATTAGGAACATACTGAACAGGAATATTAAAATTTTTAGCTGCGTTTCTGATTTGATTAATCGCATCGCCCGAAGCATTTTTAAAAAGAAGTATTTTATCTAAATTCTCTCCGGCATTTAATGCTTCTATCACAGGATTTCTGCCTGCAATTATGTTTTTCTTAGATTGATATGAATTGGTAGACTTACGCTGAAAACCCATTACTGATTAGCTTTTGTGGATTTAATGGCTTTCATTACACTTCCGAATTCCTGTAATAGATTTTTTGCTTTGTCGTAATCTTCAATCTCGAGTTCTTTCATCAGCATTTTTGTGCCCCTATCAACAAGCTTTTCATTTGACAGTTGCATGTTCACCATTTTATTGTCCTTTACTTTGCCCAGACGAATCATGGTTGTAGTGGTAATCATATTCAGCACCAGCTTTTGAGCAGTACCACTTTTTAATCTTGAACTGCCTGTAACAAATTCGGGACCTACTACTACTTCAATAGGATATTGTGCTACTCTTGCCAACGGAGGATTTTCATTACATACCACACAACCTGTAACGATATTGTTTTCATTACATTTTTCTATAGCACCTATAACGTAAGGCGTAGTGCCGCTGGCAGCAATACCAATAACTACATCTTCTTCTCCCACATGATAAGATTGCAAATCGAACCATCCCTGTGCTTTATCGTCTTCAGCATTTTCAACCGCACTGGTGATGGCAATTTTACCTCCGGCAATTAAGCCTTTAACCAAATCAGGACTTGCACCAAAAGTAGGCGGTATCTCGCTTGCATCTAAGATTCCTAATCTTCCGCTGGTACCTGCGCCAATATAAAAAAGTCTGCCTCCGTTTTCCAGTTTTTCAACAATTACATCTACGAGTTTTTCAATTTGCGGGAGTGCTTTTTCTACTGCAATGGGTACGGTTTTGTCTTCATTGTTCATGTTGACCAAAAGTTCGTGCGTAGACATTTTATCGAGATGTCTGTATTTGGAATCCTGCTCGGTGGTTTTTATAAAATCTGTGTTCGGCATTTTTTCTTGTTATATTTTTTCTATAAAATTTTTAATAATCTGTTCTCCTACACCAGCGCTTTTTTCCGGATGAAATTGTACACCATAAAAATTATCTTTGTGTAAACCGGTGCTGTAATCCTGTACATAATTAGCTTTGGCAATCGTATGCTCGCCAATAGCCGCATAATAACTGTGAACGGAGTAAATATAAGCGTTTTCCTGAATGTTGAAAAATAAATCTGTCTTCAAATCAAAGATATTGTTCCAGCCAATCTGCGGAACTTTAAACTCAGCAGATTGAAATTTTTTCACTTCTTCATCAAATATATGTAAACAGGGCGTATTGCCTTCTTCGCTGCTTCTGCACATAAGTTGCATTCCCAGACAAATACCCAATACAGGCTGCTTTAATTCTTTTATTAAAGTATCCAGATTTCTTTCATTGAGATATTTCATGGCACTTGATGCCTCTCCCACTCCGGGAAAAATTACTTTATCTGCTCTTTTTATTTCTTCGGGATTGTCCGTAACTGTTGCCTGATAACCTATACGCTCCAATGCGTATAATACTGACTGAATGTTACCTGCATTGTATTTAATGATTGATATGTTCATATTAGGCTAATACACCATTAAGAAATTCTTCGGTTGCAGATTCTATATCGCTGTTATTCTGTATAGCTTTTATATAAGCACTTCCTATAATAGCGCCATTTGCATGATTACAAACAGCATCAAAAGTGTCTTTATCTTTTACTCCAAAGCCGGCAAGAACCGGATTTTTTAAATTCATTTTTTGTAATTTATGAAGATAATTATCTACCACACCAAAATCTTTATCGCCGCCGGTTGTAGAAGAAGAAGTTACAGCATACAGAAACCCTGAGCTTAGGCTATCCAGTTTTTTTATTCTTTCCTCAGAGGTTTCCGGAGTAATGAGAAATATAAAATCAAGTCCGCATTTTTTTACAATTTCTCCATATTCATTTTCAAATTCATACGCCGGAAGATCAGGAATAATAAGTCCGTCAACACCCACTTCTGCTGCTTTCGCACAAAAATTTTCAAATCCGTATTGCAATACAGGATTCAAATAACCC
>JAEWWO010000266.1 GCA_023396345.1 Bacteroidota bacterium | reverse complement strand
AAATAATCGGGCTTAAACGATATAATAAAGAATGCTTAAAATTATGCCGAAAAAAGCCTGAAAACAGCATTTTTGTCACAAAACGAAGTATTTTTTATAAAAAATGAGGTATTTTCATTACAAATCTTATTTTTGCCGAAACAAAAAATATTAAACTATATGGCAACCACCTCAGACATTAGTCGTGGAATGATCTTAAAACTGGATAACAACTTATATTCTGTAGTAGAATTTGGCGAAAACAAAACAGCAAGAGCTGCTGCAAAAGTTTGGGCTAAATTAAAAGGGGTAGATAACAACCGTTCTATAGAAAAAACATGGAACAGTGGCGAAACTGTTTATCCTGTAAGAGTTGAAAAGCATACATACCAATATCTTTATAAAGATGAAGCCGGCTACAACGTAATGAACAACGAAACATTTGAACAAATTACATTAGCCGAAGAAATGATTGATGCTCCTCAGTTTCTGAAAGACGGCAGCGAAATATTTGTATTTATCAATACTGAAACCGATCAGGCCATAGGCGCGGAATTGCCCGAGAAAATTGTTTTGCAGGTTACCTACTGCGAGCCCGGTCTGAAAGGAGATACTGCCACAAGAGCTTTAAAACCCGCTACTTTAGAAACCGGTGCCAACATTCAGGTGCCATTATTCGTAAACGAAGGGGAGTTGATAAGAGTCAACACCAAAACCGGAGATTACGTAGAAAGAGTAAAAGAATAATTTGTTTTTATATTAAAAAAACTCTTTTCTAAGAGTTCGCTTTGTTGTATGAAATAAAGCCGGATTTTTTTACTGGAAAATCCTGCAAGCATTTAATTAATTAAAAACAAAAAAAGATTATGGAATACAAGCAAATCCAGGATTTGATAAAAGCCGTAAATAAAAGTAATATCGGTGAACTGACTATAGAAGAGGGGGATTTTAAAATCACCATCAAACAAAAGAAAGACAATGTGCAGACTTTTGTAAATCCCACTGCCTATGCACAACCACTTCCTGCTGTGCAGGCACAACAACCCGTACAGCAAATAGCTGCCCCAGCCTCAGCTGAAAATACCAAACCGGCAGAACAACCCAAACAGGATACCAGCAACCATTTGGTAATTAAAAGCCCGATGATTGGTACATTCTACAGAAAGCCATCGCCCGACAAACCTTCACTGGTAGACTTAGGGACTGAAGTTACACCCGGACAACCTGTATGTATCATAGAAGCAATGAAATTGTTTAATGAAATAGAAAGCGAAGTAGCGGGTAAAATTGTAAAAATTCTGGTAGAAGATGCAAGCCCGGTTGAGTTTGACCAACCTTTATTTTTAGTAGAACCTATTTAATGAATAAATATCATTTTTGTAGTTGGTCAATCAATCAATTACAGTATCCATGATGTGTTTCGTTCATTATTTCATCGTTCATTGCTCATTAATTTAATTCTATGTTTAATAAAATATTAATTGCCAATCGTGGCGAAATTGCATTGCGCATACACAGAACATGCCGCGAAATGGGAATTAAAACCGTTGCGGTGTATTCCACTGCCGATAAAGACAGCCTGCATGTACGCTATGCCGATGAGGCTGTGTGTATTGGAAAGCCTGCAAGCGTTGATTCATACCTCAATATTCCGCATATAATTGCTGCAGCAGAAATTACCAATGCCGATGCTATACATCCCGGCTATGGGTTTCTGGCTGAAAATGCGCGTTTTGCTCAAATATGTGCCGACCATAAAATAAAATTTATTGGTCCCACTCCCGAAATGATAACTGCTATGGGAGATAAAAACACGGCAAAAAATACCATGATACAAGCAGGTGTGCCTGTAGTTCCGGGTGTGGAAGGTCTTTTGCAAAGTATAGACCATGCGCTGGAATCTGCCAGAAAAATAGGCTATCCTGTCATTCTTAAAGCTACTGCAGGCGGTGGTGGCAAAGGAATGCGCGTAGTGTGGAATGAGAAGGAAATGGAGAAAAATTATAATACCGCCAAAATAGAAGCAGCTGCTTCATTCAAAAATGACGGTATTTATATGGAAAAATTTGTGCAGGATCCCCGCCATATTGAAATTCAGATTGCCGGAGACCAGCACGGAAACGTATGCCACCTGAGCGAAAGAGATTGTTCTATTCAAAGAAGACATCAGAAACTGATTGAAGAATCTCCTTCTCCGTTTATGACGCCCGAACTGCGCGAGAAAATGGGCGAAGCAGCTATTAAAGCGGCGGCTGCCATTAATTACGAAGGTGTGGGCACTGTAGAGTTTTTGGTTGATAAAGACCGCAATTTCTACTTTATGGAAATGAACACACGTATTCAGGTAGAGCACTGCGTTACAGAAGAAGTGATTCAATACGATCTGATTAAAGAACAAATATTAATTGCGGCAGGCGAAAAAATTTCAGGAAAAAATTACGAGCCTAATATGCATGCAATAGAATGCAGAATTAATGCTGAAGATCCTTTCAACGATTTCAGACCATCTCCGGGCAAAATAAAAGTGCTGAACTTTCCGGGCGGTCCGGGAGTGCGGGTTGACAGTCATGTGTATGCAGGATATGTAATTCCGCCTTATTACGATTCCATGATAGCAAAGCTGATAGTTGTGGCACGTACCAGAGAAGAAGCTATCAAGAAAATGCGCAGAGCATTAAGAGAATTTGTAATTGAAGGTATACACACTACTATTCCTTTCCAGCAGCAGATTATGCGCAATGAAGATTTCCAGAAAGGAAACTTTACCACTAAATTCCTGGAAACTTTTCAGGTAGTAAAACCTTAATACCGGAATTCTACAAGATAAATATTATACAAAAAATGCAGGATAGATTTCCTGCATTTTTTCTTTATAAGTATTTCCAATACAATTACCACATAAAAAAAGCCTGAAAGAACTTGCTTTCAGGCTATACGGGAAATATCACCCGTTTAATAATAAACCTTTCGGTTATTTTGCTGACATAAAGTTACAACATAAAATCTTTTTTCCAAAATTTTAGAGGTGTAATTTTTCTTTTTTGTTCAATAATTCTTCCACTGTTTCCTGATATTCCTCATCAGGTACGCAACAATCTACCGGACACACCGCAGCACACTGTGGTTCTTCGTGAAAACCCTGACACTCCGTACATTTATTGGGTACAATATAATATAAATCGTCACTGATGGGAGAAAAACGTTTATCGGCAGGAACAATCGTGCCATTAATTAGCGTATAATCTCCTTTAACGCCTGTGCCGTCAGCAATTGCCCAGTCTACACCGCCTTCATAAATGGCATTATTCGGACACTCAGGCTCACATGCTCCACAGTTGATACATTCGTCAGTTATTTTAATTGCCATAGTTTAATACCTTTATTTTAAATAAATTTGTGCAAAATTACATCAAACTAAATGAACTTACAACAAAGAATTTTATTATTGACAAAATTAGGAGACTATATAGCTTCCGGTCCAGATGAATGGATTGATATTAAACTAAGAGCAGAACAACTGAATCCCTGGTTTACGCAGGAATTTATAACACTTTCTGCAAAAAATATTACAGAAGAATTTTTACAGAAAGATAAATTACAGCAATGGGCTGAACAATACAACTTGCCGGAAAACAATGAAAACCCACAAAATGTAGGATTGGTAATGGCGGGAAATATTCCTATGGTCGGGTTTCATGATTTCCTCTGTATCTTCATTACCGGACACAGGCAAACTATAAAGCTTTCATCAAAAGATGAAGTACTTATAAAACATCTTGTGCACAAACTTACAGAGTGGAATGAAGAGGTAGCTGAGCTGATTAATTTTCAGGATATGCTGAAAGGCTGCGATGCATATATTGCAACCGGTAGCAATAATTCCGGCAGATATTTCGAATATTATTTTGCTAAATATCCTCATATTATTCGCAGAAACAGAACGTCTGTAGCTGTGTTGACCGGCAACGAAACGCAGCAGGAATTAGGTTTATTGAGTGATGATATACAT
>JAEWWO010000216.1 GCA_023396345.1 Bacteroidota bacterium | reverse complement strand
AAGCCAAGCCTTGAAAGTGACATCTGCATTAGCTTTCCACTCTTATGCAAAGTCATATACTGCACATCATTCTCGTCTATATCCAGCGGTCTTGTTTCATTTTCCGTAGGAGATGCATATTCAATATGCGTATTTGTAGTACCAAAATCAATAGCAAATTTATATGCTTTAATCATGGCATCTTTTTCTTTAATAATAAATTTCGGCACCAATATAGCTGTTGCTTTTTTATTATTAAGTTCAATGAAATCGAAATTATTATTAACGATATTATAAGTTGTAGAAACGCCGTTTTGCGATTTTTTACTTCTCGTTTTTATGTCTTTAATATTCACTTCCTGCAATGAATCATCGGCTGACTGATTGTATAATTTCACCGTATAATCATTATTTCTGGTAAGTGGTGCTATATCACGATCTACGGTTAAAATTCTGTAATTAGGTTCTATTCCTTCAATTTTTAATTGAGGATAAATTAAAACCGTCATTTGATTTTCTACAATCACTCCCTGATTCTGACTTTCGTCAGGCTGCATTATCCTGTCCTGAAACTGGTTTCTGTTGTAGGTTCTGGTAAAAGTGATATAATTATTTTTCTGAACAGGAATACGCAATGTAACTTTCACGCCCGAAAGCATTTGCTCCATTTCAAACATTTTCTTACCATCACTCACTAATCCCTGCAATTGTTCGATGGTGAAATAATTAAAGAAAATCTTTTTCAGCGGCAAAAGATAGCCATGATCTTTTTCGCCTTGTGTGACTTTATAATTACCGTCAAAGAATTTTGTTTCATCAATCGGATACGGAACCTGAACTAAATAAGGTTCCAGAAAGTCGCTTATGGTAAGATAAGGATATTCTATGTGCGACTGATTGGGCAAAGTCCTTTTGTCGAGAGGTCTCTCATCTTTAAAAGGAACATTCTTATGGTAACTGTCTAACCATTTACCATCCATATAATTCAGTCCGTCATTATTTTTCTCTACCGGCAAAACGCAAGGCAGCGTTCCTGAATTATTCAAAGTCGCTTCAATGATAAAGTCATTATTTTTTTGCGGATTAATTGCTGAAACATTTTTTGAACGTAGCTTGAAGCCCAATATTTCCGCCGTGTTGCCGCCACTGCCTACACTAATTGCAGCATAACTTTCATTATATGTATTTTCATCAAATTGTTTTATTTCCTGCTTTACATCTTCATCGAGCAATTCAAAAGTATAGCTGAGATAATTATCAATATCCGCAAAGTCTTGAGCAAATCCTGAATAGGCACGTCTGAATGCATAAATATATTTGATAAAATCTTTTCCCCTTTTATACAACGGATACAGACTGATATCAAGCATTCTGTCATTTGCAAAAATGATATCTACATAATTAAGATTGTTGGCAGAAGAGAAGAACAAAGTTGAAGGAGATGTACCGCCTATTATATTCAGAATATCGGGCGCGCCTTTTCCAATGTAATTGAGAAGATAAATGTTTTTAAGTTTATGAAAATTAAATGCATTCTTATCCTGCTTCAAAAACATTTTAAGCGTATCGCCCAATAATTTATGTTTCGGATTTTTTGAATGAATTAATTTTCCTAAATCGCTGTTTACATCCACTTCTACCTCTCCGTGTTTTATATCGATGCCAGAATTCCATTCAATAATTTCAATTTTATCTTTCAGCAGTTCGGCATTAAAAAATATTTCAGCAATATCAAAACACTCCGACACCATTCTGTGATAAATGGTATTTCCATCCAGATTTCCAGAATTATTTACAAAACGAAAAGAGGTTCTTATCAAATCCATTCTGGCAAAAGGTGAAGGAATAGACGTGATTTGTGTAGCCACATTTGCACCTGCCGGATCTTCTATCGAATTGATAAAGTTATCAGATAAATGACTGTCTATCTGCTGCCAGTGTTCAATATTTTCCGTTGCGCCGTTATGCAGCCTGAATATCTTACTCATCTATTAAAAAACTTTTTTAGTGATTTATGTTATTTTCAAAAACATTTGATGTGGTCTTAGACATCAACGCCAGTAATTTCTGCGGGCTTTTGAGATGATCAAACTTTGTGGAATTTTCCGAAAGCTGATTTCTGAAGTTCTTGATACCACTGCTTTTCAGCAAAGAACTGAGCATGCCTTTCTTCTCCGGAGCACCAGTTACAAGTTGATACAAATCGTCTCCCGACTTATCTACATCAATGGCATTAAAAGCTACATTAGAAGCCTGCATTTCCTGTATCCATTCTTTAAAGTGCAGATTAAATCTATTCAACACTTGCTTAAAGCGTGTATCTATACCGCTTCTGTTTAGCAGATTGTTTCCATCATTTGCCCAAGCCTCACCTTTTCTGGATGATAATTCCTCATAATGATTTTCCATAAACGAACGGAAAATACCGTATTGCGTTACAGGTTTTGCAATTATATCATAAGTAGCTTTTGACAAATCTTTAAAAGTAATGGCTGAAGTTTCATTCTGCAAACCAAACTCGAAGAATAGCGGTTCATTAGCATTTCCACTTTGCACAACCAGTTCTTCGTCTGCAATGCTCATGAAATCTATAATAGAAAGAGCTGCTGCTGTTTCTATAAAATGTGCACGGTTTTTTTGTTCCGATGCACCGTCGGCTCCCCACTGTTCGTTGGTAACTTTATCTCCAATATAATACAGCGCATTGATAGATTTATTACCCGTTACATTTCTTGAATAATAATGTAATGCCGCTTTTGTTTTGCTGATAAAAGTATCTGAATTAATGGTAGTTTTTTCATTACCTCTAACACCAAAATATGGCAGAATTGTAACTGCACCAATCTTGGCATCGTTCAAAAAGCTATGATGCGGCACATCGGGTCCGGCATCTCTTATATTTTTTAATATTAAAGGAAAACCTGCTGCACCCGTTCCTCCGAAGATAGAACTGATGATAAATACTCTGTCGTTAGATTCAAAGTTTTGGGCAAAACGTTTAAAAAATTCCGAACGTTTAAAGTTATTAAGCACCACACTTCCGATATTGGGATTGCCCTTGAAACCCACTTCCATATTGGCTTCCAGGTTATTCTTAGAGAAAAGCAAAGACATCATAGACTTGTTACTTTCATCCAGAGAACCATAGTCAATAAATTCTTTAAAGAGTTGTTCTTTTACGCCTTCAATATCAAATTTAAAATTGTCTGATACAAATGCGCCCTCACCCAGTTCATCCAAAGAAGCTATTTTGGTTTTAAAAAAAGTAGAATCTTGTGACGATGCTTTTTCGCGTACTTCTTTATATAATTTAATGATATCTACAGTACGTGTAAGATCTCCGTTAGAAGAATCCGGATCAATAATGATAGGTATTACCGTGTCCGTATTTTCAATCTCAACACCTGCTGCAAGCAGCATGGCTAAAGACTTTACAACACGTGATCCGGTACCACCTATAGCAAATAAAAATAATTTTGACATAATTTAAAAAGGTACTTTTCTGTTTACGGAACTTTTCCATTTAATCAATATAGAAAATAATACGCTCCAGATAACTGAATAAATAAATGCGGTAAATGCAAAGCCAAGGCAATCAGAAACGTTTACTCTAAGCTCGTTGCATATATTTCCGGATTTTAAATCGTTGTTGGTATATACAAATGCTATAATAAAAACTATTATGGCGCCAATCAATACATTTAATATCCATTTACCAATATTATTCCATCCTGCACGATTGAGAATGCCATAATAATAGTTGAAAATTATCAACGCATTTATGACAATAAGAGAAATGAATACAATGTTATATGTTGATTGTCGGGTATAGTCTGTACACGCCAAATCCAGTCCTCTCAAGTGTTCGCCCAAGCCATTGGATGTGCTGTAGAATCCCAGAGCTTCAAACAATCCGATAAAAAAATCCGATAAGAATTTCATGTGTTAATATTTATTTTTACGTTTTGTCACATGGAATAACCAGTTGCCTTAAATCATAAAATATCATTCAATGGTTATAGTTATTTCATGTGTTAATTTTTATTATTGTTGTTTTTATTTTTTCGATTTAAGGAAAATAAAACCGCCTATCAATGCTGCTATCAGAATAAGTATCCACCACGGAAATCCTGATGATGAACTGTCACCTCTGTCACCCGCATTTTTATTTACTTGTATAGCCACATTAAATTGTTCTTTGCCATCATAAGTATTTGAATAGGCATTGGACAAACCATCTACAAGATATCTGAAACCGAAAGTTTGTGTTTGTTGCAGACTATCAGCAGGATTACTGTCATTAAGTGTTGAAGACTTTTCAACCCATCCCGGAAGGTTGCTGTTTAGCTTTACAAGCACCTGTTGCTTTTGTTTTAAATCATCAGTAGATAAAGTAAACATATGCGTGAAGCCTTTTAAACTTTCATTTGTTTTATCTGTTATTTCGGCAATTTCTTCTATCTGATAATTATCTGTAATGTCATAATTATTTTTATCCGTAATAAAGGATTGATCTGTTTTTAAAAACTCCAGATTAGAGATAAAAGAAAATTGAAAAACGTTCTGTCCTTCAGCATACGAAGCATTATTAATGGTCATTGTGGTTGCAGGTTGCTGAATATCAAAATTCCCTTTTTTATTCATCCTAACCAGCTTAGAAACTGCTTTACTTCCCTTTGG
>JAEWWO010000202.1 GCA_023396345.1 Bacteroidota bacterium | reverse complement strand
TTGAGTGTGGTACCTGTCTGTGTTACGGTAAGCCGGTGTTTAACACCACACTTCAGCGCAAAGTTATCGATTTGATGACCGACAGGAAAGTCAAAACAAACCGGATAATTATATTCTTTTACTTTTTCTACAATTACTTCCTGAACAGTTTTGTTCATCTCATCTTCGTAGTTTGATTGTTGTTTTATTTTAAATCCGCCAATAATCAAACCTTTGAGTTTGCTTAGTTTGCCGGCACGTTTCAGATTCCACATCATTCTGTCTATGTTATAAAGATATTCACCCGTTTCTTCCAGAAAAGGATTCTGCCCTCTGTTTCAATTTCCGATGAAGTGCCCGATAAGTTTTCGATTGTGCGCAGGTTGCCGCCTATTAATTCTCCCGTAGCTTCTCCCGTTTTATTATACTGATTGAAAGGCGCTGTGTAATCCATTTTTTTTATATGCATCAGCGCATCTCTTATTGACAAAATAGTATCCTGCTGTACAGGCATTGCCGTTTCAAAATTGGCAGGAAAACTGTTTAGCATTTTGGAATGAATACTTGCAATATTGTATTTAGAATTAATGTGTGTATGCAACACGGTAGCATCGCTGAAACCTATAATCCACTTAGGATTTTTAATAAATTTTGAAAAATCAATTTTATCAATAATTCTCACAGCGCCGTATCCGCCTCTTCCACACATAATGGCGTGAATATCCGGATTGTCCAGCATGAACTGTAGGTCCTGCGTACGTTCTTCGTCTGTGCCGCCAAAAGTGCCGTCTCTTGCATCAACGGTTTTTCCTGTAATAATTCTGAATCCCCAACTTTGAATTTGCTGAAACGCAGGCAACATTTCCTGGCGGGTCATAAATCCTGAAGGGCAGGTAATGCCAATGGTGTCGCCGGGTTTAAGTCCGCGTGGAATTTTTGGCGAATGGTTCTCTTTATTTTTACTGAATGAAATTGCAGGAAGCAGCGTTGCACCTACTAAACCTCCTGTAGATTTTATGAATGATTTTCTGTTCACAAAGTGAAAATAAATAAATTGATGATATCATTCAAACAAAATTGAAAAAAAAGTAATAACTTGCTATTTAAGCCACTAAAAATATGAGTCCCGAGAAAACAATTACCATAAAAGAAATTGCAAAAGCATTGAATGTATCAGTATCCACGGTTTCGCGTGCGCTGAATGATCATGCCAGTATCAGTGCAGATACAAGAAAACGGATACAGCAGTTTGCAGAAGAAAATAATTATCAGAAAAACTTTGCAGCCGTGAATTTTAAGACCGGCAAGAGTTTTAGTCTGGGTGTTATTCTTCCGGAAATCAGAGAGAGTTTTTTTTCTCAGGCTATCAGTGGCATAGAAGATGTTGCGCTTGAAAAAGGGTACAATGTATTCTTTGCTCAAAGTCACGATAAGCTGCAAAGAGAAAAAGATTTGCTTGATCATTTTCTTAAAAACAGAATAGACGGACTGCTGGTTTCTCTTTCTAAGAACACCATGAATATTAATCATTTTAAAGAGTTTGAAAAAAGAGGAATCCCAGTAGTGTTTTTTGATCGTATTCCTAAGGATGCAGATGCTTATTCTGTTTCCTGCGATTTGTATGTAGCTTCTCAGCAAATAATAAATTATTTATGGGAAAAAGGACATAAAAATATAGGATTGATAAAAGGTCCTATGTCTATGCGTGCTAGCACGGAGCGTATGCGTGGTTTTATGGAAGGATTAAGTAAGAAGAGAGTAAAAACCGATGCATCCTTGTTTGCAAGTACAGATCTTACAAAAGAAAGTACATGGAAGGCAATGAAAGAAATTTTATCTCAAAAAAATAAACCTACCGCAATCGTTGCTTTTAACGATTATGTGGCGTTGGATGCTATACAATATGTGCGGCTGAACACTAAGCTGAAAATTAATAAAGACATAGCTTTCATCAGTTATGCCAATTTGCCCATTACCCAATATATAATAGAAGCTAAACCTGTAGCTTCCATTGAACAGTTCCCTTACGAGCAGGCAAAGCTTGCCGCAGAAATGCTGTTTGATATTATTGACGGAAAAGAATTCTCAAAAGAAGAAAAACATGTGGTGATGGAAGGCGAGCTGAAAGTGCATATAAAGAATTAACCTTATTTTATTCTTCAAAGTCGCCTTTACCCTGACGGATGATTTCGTAATTGTCTGTAGTGCAGTCAACAATTGTAGAAGGTATCATGCCGCCCGCACCACCGTCAACCACAATATCTACAAGGTTTTTAAAGTTTTCGTACATCAGTTCGGGATTGGTGTATTCTTCTACCATTTCGCCAGGTAATGATGTGGACAGTATAGGTCTTCCCAGCTCGTTTACAAGTGTATTGCAAATATTGTTATCAGGAATTCTTAATCCTATCGTGCTTTTTTTATTCTGTAAAATTTTAGGTACTTCTTTGCTGGCAGAAAGAATAAAAGTAAATGGTCCGGGCAGGTATTGTTTTAATATTCTGTACAAAGGAGTGGAAATAGATTTGGTGTATTTGCTCAGATCGCTCAAGTCGGCACAGATAAAGGACAAATGAATTTTTTTAAAATCAACATTCTTTATTTTAGCAATACGTTCCACTGCTTTATTGTTAAATATATCGCAGCCCAATCCGTAAATAGTATCAGTGGGGTAGATGATAACGCCGCCGTCCTGCAAACATTCTATAATAGTTTTTACATTTCTCGGATTCGGATTGTCGGGATGTAGTTCCAGATACATGATTAATAAGTTTTAAGTTTTGTGCGGATTATTTCTGCTTTTTGCTTCGGTGTAAGTTGATGGTTGTATTCAAATATAGAGCTTTCCCAGTCGCCGTAATTGGGATTGGGCAGCACGATAAATTTATTGCCAAACAAAGCCGCATTATTTCTTACGCCAGTTGTTCTTTTTTCTTCCGTATTCTTATCGAACATTTCTGAAAAATCAGAAAGGTTGTCGCCGCAAAGCAGCACTATTTCATGGGTCTGGCTTATTTTACTTCTTCTTTCGGCCTTGCCTGAAGTAGTTGTTCTCAACAATAAATGTTCATCGTCGGCAAAGGGAAAATTAAAGCGTTGCAGATTTTTTAAGGTAGCTGCTCTTTCATTTTCATTTCTGTTGGTTACGTAAAATACTTCCACACCTTTTGATTTGGCAAAATCAAAAAATGTTTTTGCGCCGCTGATGGTATCTGCATCTGCACGTATTGTCCACTCTTCCCATGCTTTGGGTTCAAAATCTTTTCCGGCAAAAGCCTGATGTACTGAGTTGGGAGAATTGTCTAAAACTGTTTCGTCTATATCTGTAACCACCGCAAGCGGTTTAGTGTAACGGTTATTTTTTGTAATTTCTTCCAGTCGGTCAGTCGCTGTGTTGTACGCCTGAAAGCAAAGCGCCTTGTACTCTGCAGCACGTTGTATAAATAAGGATGAGTACAGTTTACCGTTTGTAATCAGCCCATCGTCGGTTTTTATTTCCTGAGTAGTTGTATAATAATTTTTGGTTACTGTGCATCCTGACAAGAGTACCACAATCATTAACCAGTATTTTTTTATCCGCATAAAATATATTTATCAATCAAAAATACAAATAGAATCGTGTATAATCATACAACACGGCATATTGTTTTTCGGCTGAATATTTTTATGTGTCTGATAAAAATAATTTCTGTTTTTAAAAAATAAAAAAAATTTGAATGTTTATTTTATCTTCATTGCGTGGAAAATAAATACACCGGTGTTATACAGGTATGGAATAAATTAAAGAAAAACAAACTGGCAGTTGCCGGTCTCGTTGTTATTTTTATATCCTGCTTTCTCGCATTGTTTGCTTACTACATTGCTCCGGACTCTACACCGTACGCCAATAGAATGATACCCGAAGTGGCAAATCAGAAACCCGGATTTCAATCAGACTTTGTACGAGTGAAAAATAATGTGCGTGCTGCCAAAGTCAATTTCTTTCAACGATTAATCAATGGCAAGCCCGAAGATTTTACTATGATGCCGATAAAAGATTATCAGTGGCAGGGCGACAGCTTAATTGTCAATCGTTTTATTGATACAGATGTGTATGAGAGAACAGCCTTTGTCAGAGAGCAATTAGATGAAACTCCTGTGGTTAATCAGAAGTTTTATTTTGGTACGGATAAATTTGGAAGAGATATTCTCAGCCGCTTGATTGTGGGCACGCGTGTAAGTCTGAGTGTGGGATTAATTGCAGTGATGATATCGCTCACGCTGGGTATTTTACTCGGTTCGCTTGCGGGATATTTCAGAGGCGGTACAGACAATGCCGTTATGTGGTTTGTGAATGTGGTGTGGTCTATCCCTACGTTATTGTTGGTGTTTGCTATTACGTTTATTTTGGGAAAAGGTTTCTGGCAGGTATTTGTAGCTGTTGGTTTTACGCTTTGGGTAAGTGTTGCCCGTCTGGTACGCGGACAGGTGATGGCAATAAGAAAACTGGAATACGTAGAAGCCGGAAAAGTATTGGGCTACAGCAATCTACGTATTATTCTTCGTCATATTTTACCCAATATTCTCGGGCCTATTTTAGTTTTGGCAGCCAGCAATTTTGCTTCTGCCATTGTGATAGAAGCGGGTTTAAGTTTCTTAGGCGTAGGCGTGCAACCACCGCAGCCGAGTTGGGGACTGATGATTAAAGAGAATTACAATTTTATTATAACCGACAATCCTATGCTGGCACTGGCTCCGGGTTTTGCCATCATGATTCTGGTGCTTGCTTTCAATTTGCTTGGAAACGGATTGCGCGATGCGTTTGATGTAACAGGAGAGTAATGTGATGATTTGTAAATGTGATAATGTGATAATTTTCAAATGGATAGAGAGCATCTGTTTGTTTAGTTGTTTATTTGTTGAGTTCCTTTACCGCTCGTGCGTGAACTCTTTCATGTATGCATAGTTAAAAAACATTTTCAACATCATCTTATAATATCTTAAATTTACCAGAGCAAATGGAAAGTGAAGTTTAACAATGAAAAAATAATAATGTCAGGTGATAGCACCTGACACGCAGGAAATATTATGCGAGTAATTAAAAAATAAACAGATGAAAGAGTCAACAAAACGTTATTTGATATTGGCATTCTTTTTAATATTGATTTTTGTGTATTTTATATTTCCAAATAATAAAATAGATAGTAGATTATTTCATCCTGAAAACATTTCTCAAATATCTGTAAGTTGCGGTGAATGGCAGTATACCATAAATGACAAG
>JAEWWO010000175.1 GCA_023396345.1 Bacteroidota bacterium | reverse complement strand
CGTAAAATCTTCTTTCTTCTCTTTTATCTTTTGCTCAAAATCTGCAATACTCGTTGCGTCTTCTAATTTAAAATCACCAATTCTTGTGCGGCACAGCTTGCTCAAATAGCTGCCCACATTCAGTTTGGCGCCAAAATCATTTGCCAGACTGCGTATATACGTTCCGGTTGAACATACTACTCTGAAGTGTACAAAAGGTAAATCTACTCCGGTAATTTCAAATTCGCTGATAGTAACCTTTCTTGGCTCTATCTCTACTTCTACACCTTTGCGTGCCGATAAATAAAGAGGTTTACCATCTTTCTTAATTGCGGAATGCGCAGGAGGCATTTGCATAATTTCGCCTGTAAAATCTTTAGTAGCTTCTTCTATCATTTCTTTTTGTAAAAAAGAAACATCTTTAAAATTGCCCGGCATACTTTCAAGGTCAAAGGTAGGCGTGGTGGCACCAAGTGTAAAAGTACCTGTGTACTCTTTCTCCTGCGCCATATACTCATTTATTTTTTTGGTAAATTTTCCTGTGCAAATAATCAGTAGTCCTGTAGCCAGAGGGTCAAGAGTGCCGGCATGTCCCACTTTGGAAACGCCTGTAACAATTCTTATTTTTTTTACCGCATCAAAGGAAGTCCATTTTAAAGGTTTGTTTATCAGTAATACTTGTCCGTCTAAGTATTCCTGCATTGCCGGATGTATAGGTTTTTGACGCATGAGCGATGTGTAAATTTTTTTAATTAAAACGAATGGCTTTTACCGGGTCTACTTTTTTTACCAGCAAAGTAGGCAACAGCAACGATACATAACAAACAGCAACTGCACAAACAGCAATAAGCGCTACATGCCACCAGATAAGGCTTACAGGAGCTTCAGATACATAATATGCCGCTTCGTCAAGCTTTATAAAGCCTGTATACTTTTGCAGTAATGCAATGCCCACACCCACTGCAACGCCAATAAGCACGCCGCGTAAAGCTATAAAACTTGCATGGTTTAAAAATATTTTCTGAATAGTCCAGTCGGTGCTTCCCAGTGCTTTCAACACACCCGTCATTCGCGTACGTTCCAGCACAAGAATAAGCAGACAGGTAATAAGGTTGATGACTGCAACAATTGACATGATGATAAAAATAACGTCTCTGTTTACGTCCTGCACATTCAGCCAGTCAAAAATATTGGGATATATTTCTTTAATTGTACGGCTGGTCCATCTGTCAGGAAGCACACCGTAGAGCTCAAAGTTTACGGAATCCATTTTTTTGTAATCGTCCAGAAAAAGTTCGTAACCGCCAATCTGTGTTTCGTTCCAGTCGTTCATGCGGCGTATAAGTCGTATATCGCCAATGGCAAACATCTTGTCGTACTCCTCAATTCCGGTTTTATAAATGCCTACAACCTTTAGCTTCCGCTGACTTGCACGGTTTTGTACATTGGAGATAAAATAAAAATTGGCTTCCTGATTGAGTTTTAAATTCAGCGCTTTGGCTGTTTGCTCCGATACTACAACTTCCTGCTGATAAGAACGGTCGTTAAAACCAATCCATCTTCCCTGTTTTAGAAATGGCTGAATACTTTGAAAGTTATAGCTGCTGTCAACTCCTTTAATCATCACACCTTCAATATCCTTGTTGTTTTCTATTACCGCCGATTTGGTGGCGTAAGGTTGTATAGTTTTTACCGAAGGAATTTTCTTGATTAAATCTTCTACTTCTTTGTTGCTATATAGTGGCACATCTTCTTCCTGTATATTGCTTACTGCTTCGTATTGCATTACACGAATATGTCCCCAGAAGCTGAATATTTTCTGGCTGATAGCATCCTGAAAACCATTGACGAAAGCCAGGGTAAGTATCATGGCTGCGACGCTGATAGCTGTAGCCGTTGTAGCCAGCCTGATGATAAACCGTGAAAAAGATTTCTGACGATTAAATGCTATCCTTTGCGCTATAAATGAAGAAATATTCATTGATGAGCGAAGGTAATAAAAACTGATTGAAGCCAAACTGCTATAAGGAAAAACTTTTATTTAACAACGAACCACCCCTGGAAAGGAGCGGTTCTTAAATCAAAAAACCTAAATTACAATCTTTAGGATAGTCATTAAATTTTAGTTATGAAGAAAACAAAATGATTATATACAAATGTACAAGCTCATTTGAGCCGTGTCAATACCAATATTTGAGGAAATTATCTCCCCTGAAAGAGGGATAAGATGTGCTTTAAAGCAAACGTTGTACTTCTTACTCCTGACGATTATTCCTTACATTTACAGTAGACTAAAATTTCATTACAATACAAACATTAAAAAAAACAGTATGAACAAACTGACTTTTCTTTTATGCGCGGCAGTGCTGCTGACGTCTTGTGCTACGCTAAACAAGAACAAAATCACAATCTCCCTTTTCAACGGAAAGGATTTAACCGGATGGACGGTACACGGTACAGAAAAATGGTATGTAGAAAACGGAGAGTTAATCTGCGAAAGCGGACCGGATAAACAATACGGCTATCTTTCTACCAATGACATGTACAAAAATTTTGATTTAAGCGTTCAGTTTAAACAGGAAGCCAACGGAAACAGCGGTGTATTTTTCAGATCGTCTATTGAAGGCGTAAAAATAAGCGGCTGGCAGGTAGAAGTGGCTCCTTTGAATCTGCATACCGGAGGTATTTATGAATCGTACGGGCGTGGCTGGATGATAAAACCAAAGCCGGAAGATGAAAAGCATCTGAAAGTAGGAGAGTGGAATACGCTGAGAATAAAAGTGATAAACGATGAGGTGACAACCTGGTTAAACGGTCATCAGATGATTTATCTGAAAGATGAAAAAATTGGTAATGCCAACGGATTTATTGCCCTGCAAATTCATGATGGCGGTGGAATAAAAGTGCGCTGGAAAGATTTTAAACTGACTAAATTATAGTCGGAAGAAAAACTATAAAAGGCTGAATAATAAGAGCCGCGGCAAATTGCCGCGGCTCATTATAGTAATTTATATCAAATGATATTTATTAATAGAATGTAGAGCGGTTGTCTTTAATATCCGCCGCTTCTATCAATGCATTGGAAGATACCTGGAACATTTGCTGCATCCATGATTGCAGTAATGTTTGTTTCACCTGTTCAGCTGAAGCGGACGGTGTTGCAGAAACGCCTTCGCCTTTAATGGCAAATACGCCCATATTACCTGCAATAGGTTTGCTCACTTTACCTTGTATAGATTTATTGAAAGCTGCGCCTACAATTTTTGGTTCCATACCTAAGCCCGGAACAAGTTGTCCGAAGAAAGAAATGCTGTCTGCTCTGGCAACCTGAACGCCTGCTGCCTGTGCAATTGCTTCCAGTGTATTGCCTTTCATTTTTGTATCGATAATCACTTTCGCTTTCTTTTCGTTTTTAAGATAAGCTTCTACAAACGGTCTTACGTTTGCAGCTGTTGGCATACCTTTTTTTACAATAGAATTAAGTCTTGCTACCAGCACCTGATCGCCCATTTGTATAGGCTCTGATACATCACCTACTTTAGCTTCGTTTATCCAGCGCACAAGACCCCTGTCTGAACCAAAGTTTCCGATTGCATAATCATTTTCTCTGATGCCCTGTACAGGAACAATCTGAAGATTCTGTTTTGCAGCATTTGCGTCAAAAGATTTAGCATCTCTGCTTTGTGCGGCAAACTGGTTAGCCGCTGAGTTAGCTGCTGAGATTGTTTCACTGCTTGGTGAAAGCGGTTTAATGATTCTTGCTATTTTATAACCGGTGGAAGTGCCTTTTCTGTCAGTAATCATTGCTAAAAGATATCCGCCCTGAACTTTTACGGTTTTAGTAGCGCCTACAGAAGAAGTTAAAAGAAAATCGCTCAACTCCGGAATACCCATTTGCATTAGTCCAGAAGAAGTAATGTCTTTTAATTCGTAGTTCTGAGGATTGTCGGAGTATCTTGCTACCACGCTGTCAAAACTAACACCGCTGCGGGCTAAATTTGCAGCAGTATCTGCACGTCTTAAAGCAGAAGAATCATCTCTTACCTGAACGGGTTGTTGATTTTCCTGGCTTGCCGCATGTGTAGCTACTAAAATATATTTAGCACTTACCGTATCTGCTATAGGCTGCGCAGCAACCAGTTTAGCAAGTACAATGCTTCCGTTTTCTACAAACGGGCCAACAATACCGCCCACGGGCTGGCTGATGATTGTATCTTTTAACGGATCCTGAATTTCTTTACCACTCAAATATCCATCGTAATAATTTGCTGTAGAGTTTTGCAAGCTTACAAATGATTCTATGTCGGTAGCATTTACAAAATCCTGTCTTATTTTTTGAGCAGCAGCCAACTGAGCAGCAGAGTCTGCGCTGTTAGGAGCAGCACTGAATGCTACTACAGAGATGTCTCTGAAACCTTCTTTTTGTTCAAATTGTTTTTTATGCTTATTTACAAAAGTCATTATTTCTTCATCAGAAATTTTAACTGCACTGTCGCTTACTGTAGAGTACGGAATATTTACATAAGAAATAGAAGCCATAGAGTTGGCGTCAGCTACTGATTTTTCTACCAGCCACGAAGGAACATTTGCTGCTCCCATTAACATAGACTGATATTTTTGAGCCATTATTTGTTCGCCAAGTTCTTCCATGCTCATTTCAACCATTTGTGCAGCTTGTTGCACTTCAGGATTATTTTTGGCAATTCTTATCTGTTGAATATAGTTTTTAGCATTGTTTACATCATACACACCGGTGTTTGGGTCTGTAAACATCTGAGCCAGAAATTGCGGAGGATTGCTTCCAAACATAGCACTGTCAAGCTCTCTGTCAGCCAGTCCCAATCCTAATTTATCATACTCCTGATGCATCACTATATTTCTTACTTCGTAGTTGTATACGTTTGTTATTAAATCTTCGCGAGCAGCATTGTTTCCCTGCAAAGCCTGTATC
>JAEWWO010000151.1 GCA_023396345.1 Bacteroidota bacterium | reverse complement strand
TGTTTACTGTATCGGGAAACAATATTGGTTTTATATTGGTCTGTGTTTCTATGGCTATTCTGAAAGCCCCGTCATAAAAGGATTTCAGCGGTTCGTCAGATTCATTGAAAGTGCCTTCCGGAAAAATAAAGATAGATTTTCCTGAAGCGATAACCCTCTTCATATCAACCACACTTTGTGCTCTTTTTTCAGGGCTTTGTCTGTTTACTAATACGGCAGCCATTGAATAAATAAAACCGAATAACGGAACCTTTGCCAGTTCTGATTTTCCGAGTACACGCATTTTTTGTTTCACCGTCAGCAACAATGAAGGAATATCCTGATAAGAATGATGATTGGCTACAAATATGTATTGCCGTGCTTTGTCATGAGGTGCAAGATATATATTCCGGTGACGAATGCCGATGAGAAAATACCATATAGCTGCCCAAGTTCGACAAATAACATAAACAATATCTCCGCCCTTATCTTTTCCGAATAATGCAGCTATAAGCACAAATAATAAAACAATCAGCATGAGTACCAGAAAGGTAAGCATGGCGTAAATGCTGTAGATATATTGCAGAATTCTTTTCAATTCAAATAATTTAATACCCGGCAAATATACATTCAGACAGGTAAAGTTTTATAATTATTTGGTTTAGAAAATAAAAGGTTGTATATTTGCAACCCGTTAAGGGCAAAGCGATAGAAATATTTAACTTATTATATCGCGAGGTAGAGCAGCGGTAGCTCGTCGGGCTCATAACCCGAAGGTCGGTGGTTCGATCCCATCCCTCGCAACAAAAAGGAAACAGAAATGTTTCCTTTTTTCTTTTAATGAAGTTGTTTAGAATTTTCTTCAAGCTCGTTTACGAGCGTTATATTAATAGAAAAAATATTACAATAATTCATAAAAGCACCATCGGTGCGTCATCATTCAATTAACATATGTCGCCACTACGTGGCTTGTATGCTTTACGTATCTTTATTCTATTAACATTTCGTGCCTGACGGCACCTTATACAAAAAAATTTTGAACAACTTCAATTTAAGAAAGAAAAAAGATACAAAAACTGTATTTCTTTTTTTATTTTTAGAACGACTGATCATCGGCACTTGGTCCGTAACTTCCCGGAAGCGGGATGTCAAGCAAGCGATAATAAACGCCCAGTTGTGCACGGTGATGTGTAATCTGATTGAGGGAATGTCTTATGGCACCTTGTTTTGACCATGCTGCCAGTACAGTATCTCCGTGATTCAGCGACCAGGTAGATTCTAATGTTTCATCAGTAAGCTGATCAAAACTTTCTTTGGAAGCGGCATAGTTATTTTCTAATTGTTCAAACAATTCTTCTTTGTTAGTAGCTTGTTTGCGGTCTGAACCCGAGGATAAATCAAGAAAGTCAGTAGTAGTCATATATACAGGCCAGCCGAATATATCCACTATATGCTGCGTAAGCGGCAGTAATTCCATACTTTTTTCGTGAGGCTTATAGTCGTTTTTACCATCAGGAAAGTTTTCAATAAATTTTTTGGTAACCTGATATTCATATTCAAGTTCTTCTTTAAATAAAGCAATGATGTCCATAAGAGTTTAATTTTATTGGGTGAATGATTTTTTATCAATATAAAAATATTCAATTTTTGAACATCACGTCATACGCGTATATTATTTAATTTTTAATTATCCGTTTATTCACAAAGCTTTGGCTGTAATTTGTATCAGTCTGCGAATTTCAATATCCATGTCGCTTAGAGCATTCCATAAACTATCCTGATTAAGCAAATGAGAAAATTCATTTGTATCATCTTCATATTTTTCATAGTACTTCATCCACTTTTTTCCATAAAATTTTTGAAGCGTTTCTTTACGCTTAATCATGTCAGTTAATTGCGTACTGAATTCTCTTACAGATTCGATATTTTCTTCAAGCTCTGTAAGCATTTCCTGCATTTGTACTAATTCTTCTTTGTTATTTTTCATGATTCCAATTTTAAAATTTCTTATATTGAATTCTTGTCGCATTCAGAACGGCAAGCATGGCTACGCCTACATCTGCGAAAACTGCAGCCCACATAGAAGCATATCCAAATGCACTCAGCGTCATTACGATTAATTTAATTCCTAAAGCCAAAACAATATTTTGCCATATAATATTTTTTGTAGCTTTTCCTATTTTTATTGCTTTAGGAATTCTGGAAGGTCTATCGTCTTGTATAATCACATCAGCAGTTTCAATGGTAGCATCACTTCCCAGTCCTCCCATTGCCAATCCAACATCACTCAAAGCAATTACCGGAGCATCATTTACACCATCACCTACAAAAGCTACCGTATTATTTTCGTTTTTAATTTCCTTTAATTTATTCATCTTTTCTTCGGGTAGCAACTCTCCGTATGCCTTATCAATATTGAGCTCACGAGCAACATATTCTACTACTTTTTTTCTGTCGCCGCTTAACATGGTAGTATTTACATGCATCAATTTCAACTGCTGTATGGCACTCACAGCATCTTCTTTTATTTTGTCGGAGATAGTGATGTATCCTTGGTATTCTTTATCGTAACTAATAGCAACAATGGTGAAAGGAATAGCAGCAATATCGTCATCATACTGAATACCGAATTTGTCAAGTAGTTTAAAATTTCCTGCCAGTATTTCTTTATCATCAACAAAAGCACGCAAGCCCATTCCGGGAATTTCTTCCAGATTATTAACACTTATTTCTTTTAAAACATCTCCAATATATCTTTTAAGAGCAGATGCCACAGGATGTGTGGTATGACTTTCTACTGCATTTACGATGTCCAATATTCTTTGAGGTTCTTCTTTATTTTTTAAATGTATTTTATTTACCTCAAATACACCTTGAGTGAGTGTGCCTGTTTTATCCATCACAACTTCGTTTGTCTTTGCCAGTAAATCAAGGTAGTTGCTGCCTTTCACGAGTATTCCGTTTTTACTGGCGGCACCTATTCCTCCGAAATATCCAAGCGGAACACTTTATACCAATGCACAAGGGCAGGATACAACCAGAAATACAAGTCCGTTGTAGAGATGTTCATTGAACACATAATTATCTGTAAAAAAATAGGGGATAAAAATTATTAAAACAGCCAGCAATACTACAATAGGTGTATAAATCCGTGCAAATTTTCTTATGAACAGTTCTGTAGGAGCCTTATGTGCTGTGGCTTCCTGAACCATTTGCAGCATTTTAGAAAGTTTGCTGTCCTGATATTTTGTTGTTACTTCAACCAGAGCTATATTATTCTGATTAATCATTCCTGCCAATACGACATCACCTTTTCTTTTAGTATCGGGCACACTTTCTCCTGTGAGCGCCGCTGTGTTGAACGAAGATGCATCATTGAGCAATACTCCATCCAGTGCAAGTTTTTCTCCCGGTTTTAACTGAATGATACTGCCTACGGAGACCAAAGCTGCTTTTATTCTTTGCGGAACATTGTTTATGAGAATAGTAGTTTCGTCGGGACGTTGATCCAGTAATTTCTGTATATTCTTTTTAGAGCGTCTTACTGCCATTCCTTGCAACGTTTCACCAACTGTGTAAAATAGCATCACAGCAACAGCTTCGGCATATTCCCCTATATAAAATGCACCAATGGTAGCAATGAACATCAAAGTAAATTCAGAGAAAATATCCTTCTTCCTAATAGCTTTAATCATGTCTTTTATTACCGGAACAGCCACCGGCAAATAAGCAACGATGTACCATACCAGTAATATTTCATCTTTAAACCATGTATTCAGTGTAGTATGTTGCCATATAAGAGCAGCTATCATCAGCACAAAAGAAATAATGGCAGGGAGAAAAAGTTGAAAAGTACTTTTTTCTTTTTTTAGTTTTTGTTGCTGAACTGCTGTATTAGTGCCGCTCTCAACAGTACAACAGGCATCTTCCGTCTCAATTATATCGTCATTGCAACAAGAGTCTGAAGCGATTTCGGTTTTCTTTTCTTTATTAATAACGTTCATAATCTATCCTTATAATTATACAAAAATAAGGAGAATAGGATGCAATCCGATTGCAAAGTTTAAGAAGCACAGTCTGGGCAAACTCCGCTGATAGTAAGATTCATCTCTTCTATTGAGTAATTTTTAGGTAAAGAAAATTGTGGGATTTCAATTTTATGCATGCAGAAAATTTGTTTGCATTGAGTGCAGTGAAAATGTATATGACTGTCTGCATGTGCATGTTCATCGCAGTGAATATCACACAATGCATATCGGGTAGTGTTTTTATCCTGTATAGCATGTACAATCCCTTTTTTCTCAAATGTTTTTAAGGTTCGGTAAAGCGTTACTTTGTCAGCTTTGTAAAAAGAATCTTCAATTTCCTGTAGCGAAACGGCATGTGTTTTACTATATAGAAATTCCAATACAATCAAACGCATTGCGGTAGGTGCAATTTTCCTGATATGTAAAATGTTTTCTATATTACTCACGCTCATACAGCAAAGTTACCATAGTTTAGGATTTTATTAGTATAAAGTAATAATAAATTAACCGTCTATTATTATTGTATTGCAAATGAGAAGATATCTTTGTACTTATCAGCTAATCTAAAATAATTGTGAAAGTACATTTTATCAGAAGAGAGAAAATTGTAAAGACGAAAGACAATAAGACACTGGTTGTCTGGATGCGTAAGCATGATAGCCAGAGATTAGAAACTAATGAAGAATTTATGCTGGCTTATTCAAGAAGAAAAGATTTGTACGATAAAAAGAAATTGAGATATACTGATGAAGACGCTTTTGTAGAAGATCTTATAAAACACGGTTATATTGAAATTTTAGATTAGCACTTTTTAGACTTCTTCGTATTTTACTTTATATCTTTTCTTACCTTTATTTAATGCAAAAAATAACTATAAAAAATATGGTGTGTAATCGCTGTATAATGGCGGTTAAAGCTACTTTTGAGAGGATGGACATAGCTATTGAACACATAGTTTTGGGAGAAGTAAAAACGGCTTTGCCTCTTAATAAAAAACAACTAACCAGCCTGAATGCAGCTCTTGAGCAGCAGGGATTTGAAATACTGGATACATTGCAATCGCAACTAATAGAAAAAGTTAAGCTGATGCTCATTGAAAAAGTGCAGTCT
>JAEWWO010000147.1 GCA_023396345.1 Bacteroidota bacterium | reverse complement strand
GTATTATGCAGCAACCATATCATCCCGCAGAAAGAATAGATGAAATGGCAGAAAGGCTGCACATGACACATATACTTGAACAGCGTGCAGGTTTATGCAGCTATGGCGAACAACAGAGAATTGCTATCGTCCGTGCTTTAATTCAACCTTTTGAATTATTGTTGATGGATGAACCGTTCAGCCATCTGGATATAGAAAATACACAACGTGCCGCTGCGCTGATTGCAGAAGAATGTGACAGAAGAGAGGCAGGATTTATACTCACGGATTTAGACGAGGATAATAATTTTTCTTACACACAATATCTGAACTTGTAAATTATGCTTGAAAAACTATTAAAGAAACTAATAAAAACCAGTTCGGGAAAATGGCGCAACGTTATGGCTATTGCGGGTTTGAGTATTGCCATGGTACTGATATTGTTTGCCGTGCAGTTGCAGGTAAATTATAATGAACTCCTGCACGGAAAATCTAATCAGGACAGTGTAGCTAATTTTCTGGTGGTGAATAAAATTGTTTCAAATGATAATATTGGCAATACACATTTATCGGAAGAGCAGATTGAAGATTTAAAAAAACAACCTTTTATAGATGCTGTGGGATTGATTACATCCAGTCAGTTTAAAATATCGGCAGATGGTGGAAATGCCTTGCCTTTTACCACGGATTTGTTTTTTGAAAGTGTGCCCGATGAATTTTTAGATATTAATAATTCCGATTGGCAATGGAATGAAAACTCAGGTTTTATACCGGTAGTAATACCCAATATGTTTTTAGATTTATACAATTTCGGATTTGCCACATCGCAGGGTTCGCCTCAGTTGTCGCAGGAAGTTATCAGGCAAATACCTTTACAGATAACAATATACAGTGCTACAGGACAGGTTAATTATCCCGCAAGGGTAGTGGGTTTCAGCGACAGAATTTCTTCTATTCTGGTTCCGCAAAGTTTTATGGAATGGGCAAATGCGAAGTTCGGCAACGGAAAACCTGTATCCACCTCCCGTGTTGTTATAAGGACAGAAGATCCCGGAAATCCGCAGCTTACGGAGTATCTGGCACAAAACAATCTAAAAACAGATGTAGAAAAAACACGCTTTAGCAGATACAGACAAATTGTAAATTTTGTTGTGAGTATTTCCTGGGCTACAGGTTTAGCTATGTTGTTGTTTGCCTTATTAATTTTTAGCTTATTTATTGAGCTGACGATTATGTCGGCTAAAGAAGAAGTAAAACTGCTGGTTACATTGGGTTCTGCACCAAGGCAACTGAAGAAGTTTTTAATGAAGCAATTCTTTCCGCAAAATATTTTTATAGCTTTAGTAGTATTAATTATCGTAGTTGTATTTCAATATATATTCTTTGTATTCCTTAGAAATCAAAACATGTATGTGAGTCCATTTATTTCTATATTTACCATTGCTGCCGCTCTGCTGATATTATTGGTTCTTTATATTGTAAACAGAAGAACAATCAGAAGTGTAGCGGATTAAGATGGAGCGTATTATTGTGTAATAATATTCGTATGATAAAATTTCTCTTAATGAATGGTGTCCTCACCCTTCATTAAACCAATTTATTAATACCCTTAGCAAAGGCATAAGAAAGAAACAATCCGTAAATATAAAAACCCGCTAATCAGCGGGTTTTAAAGTATCATAATTATTTCCTATTAAAAGAATTTCCCTGCTCCAACATATCTTGCTGACCAGTAGTTTTCGTCCAAATCGCTGATCATAACACCTCTGCTGGAAGCGGAATGAACAAATTTATTATTTCCTAAATAAATACCTACGTGAGATATACCGCCTCTTGTGTTGAAGAAAACTAAATCTCCTTCTTCCAATTGACTCTTTTTAATTTTTTCTACTGTAGCATATTGCTCTCTTGCCGTACGGGGTAATTGTACTTTAAAAACTTCGTCAACCATCGCTCTTGTAAAAGCTGAACAATCAACGCCTCTTCTTGTTGAACCGCCCATTCTGTAAGGTGTGCCGTACCAGTAATCCATTTTTTCTAAAAGAGGAATATTTTTTAATTCATTTACTTCTACATCCATCAGTTTGGCATATTTGTGTTGAAGAGCAGAGTAGGTTCTCACCATATCTTTAGATTCTTCAAATTTCTCATATGCTTCTATGCTCATTTTTACTACAATCTCATCTCTTTTGCTGATGTCTTCTCTCATTACCTCCTGCTGACTTGGTCTTTGAGGAAGATTCTTAGTCAATTCTGTAAGTTTGGTATTGGAAGAAGTTTTCTTAGAACCGGCTGCTACTTTCTTTACTGATTTTTTAGGATCGTTAGTTTTTAAAGTAACAGTATTCTTTTTATTATCAGATTTAGATTTTTTTAGCGGTAATTTTATTTTTGGCCCGTTATTTGCAATAGTTTCTATAGGAAGGAAGGCGGTTAAGCAAAAACTTGAAACCAACATAAAAATCATTTTTTGCATACTATATATCCCCGTTTTTTAGATTTTATTTAAAATAGAGTTTATTATCCGTATTTGCATTGCGAATATAGGGGTATAAATATTTTATTCCCCTGATTTGCACCAGTTTTTTTCGGATTTAGGCTTTTTTTGTGGTTTATTTAATAAAAATTAACATTTGTCAGGAGATTTTACTCCATAATGTTTTGCCTTTTTGTGCCTTTAAATAATTTTTTAAGGGTAAATTTTTTATGTCATCCAGTAATTCATCTTCTGAAATGATGTTTTCGGCATAAATTTTGGCGGTTTCCAAGATAGCTTTATCATTAACAATACTAACCAGTTTAAAATTGAGTTCTCCGCTTTGACGTGTACCTTCAATATCGCCGGGGCCTCTTAATTCCAGATCTTTTTCAGCTATTTTGAAACCGTCGTTAGTGCTACACATTATTTTGAGCCTTTCCTTTGCAGTCTGACTTACTTTT
>JAEWWO010000039.1 GCA_023396345.1 Bacteroidota bacterium | reverse complement strand
GTCCTGGTGAAATCAAATTTTTGGTCATTAATGAAAACTTTCTCCTTGATATCTGAAGTTTTCGAAATCAGCATTCCGTTTTTTAAATCAATCACGATTTTTTCATTATACCCATTAGTATTTTCTGCCCGTTTACTTGTAATGTGCATTTGATTCCCCTGAATATTTACAGTGTAATTTCTTTTAGTTGCCTCATCAGTCCATGCAGCAGCCGCAACCGGTTTTATATGATCCGGAACCCGGAATAATGTAGAGAGCAAAACTGTCCTTGCAAAATCCAAAGTGTTATCCCTAAATAGTTGAATTGTTTCAGAATCGATTTCCCATCTTTTGATTTTATTATCTAAAATTCTATCAATATCAGCAACATCTAAATTATTCCGATTTTGTGAGATGCTAAAACGAAACGGTTCATTTAAAAGAGTTATTCCAGAAACAAATGCCGTAGTATTGTTGTATTTACATTTTCTGTCATAATACCTGTATTGAGCCTGGCCTTAAAACCTTCATTGGGCTTGTAAGCATAAAGAGAAAACGGCAAATAGTGCTGTCAGTAAAATAGATTTAAGCATAGCGATAAGTTTTTAATAATACTAAATTAATGAAAATATTATTATGAAACAATTAAACAAAAGCCCCGAAACAAATTCCGGGGCTTGCGAATATTATACCTTAAAGTTTTTAGCTTACTAAGTTGGGTCTGTCAGCTCTTCTCTGACGGGGAGGATTATTATTTTTTTTCCTTTGATTTCCGTTTTGCATATTTTGTTTTTGCGCAGGAGTAAGTAAATTTTCCATTGCTTTTCTCTTTTGTTGCTGCAACTCCTGAAGCTGTGTTTGCTTGGCATCTTTGCTGATGAAAGTATTATCCTTTATTTCCTGAGCTTTCTTGTTATACATCTCGTTTATTTCTCTCACCTGCTCTTTTTGTGTATCATTCAAAGCCTGCCAGTTTCCTGCACCACGCATTCCTCTTTGTCCGGCACGCTGACTGCGCATCTGCTGCATTTTTTCCTGCATTTGTGCACGCTGTCCGGGTGTAAGAATGGCATCACGTTTTTGCTGATGTTCTTTTTGCAGATTGCGCATAGCTTCTGCTTTTTGCTCTTTGGTTAGCGAAGTATTTGCCTGAATTTTATTTCTTTCTTCCATACCTTGCTCACGCAGTTTTTGCAACTGATTTTTTTGAGTTTCGGTCAGATTGAGGTCTGCCAACATATTGCCACGCATGTCACCACGCATTTCTTTTTGTGGCATATTGCCTTTCATTCCCTGTCGGTTATTTTGTCTTTGCTGTGCATCGGCTGTAAAAGTTATCAGCGCAACAGCTAAAACACTCATTAATATTTTTTTCATATCTTATCTTTTTATTTTGTTTGTAAAATGAATTGTTTGATTAATAGATACAAAATTATAGCACAAGTTTAGATTTAAAAATACTTTTCGGCGAAACAAGGATTTTAAGAGGTAAATATTTTCAAAAGATGTATCGTTTGCCTTTCAGCAACAAAAAAACACAGTCTTAGCTCACCGCTTTCAAGCCTGCAACCGAACCAATGAGCGTGATAATAAAAAATATTTTCCAGAAGCTGAACGGTTCATTAAAATAAAATATACCTAACAAAGCTGTTCCCACCGCACCTATTCCCGTCCATACAGGATAGACAACTCCTAAAGGCAACATTTGTGTAGCTTTGTACATGAGATACATACTTATGGTAAGTGTAATTAAAAATAAGCCCAGCCAAAAATAAGAAAGACTTCCGCCGGTAGCAGTTCTATACTCCTCTGCTTTGCCCAGACAAAAAGCAAAAGCTGTTTCAAAAATTCCTGCTACAATTAATATTAACCAGGCCATTTCGTTATTGTTTATTTGTGGATTTGTTTAGTTGTATATCTGTTTTTATCTGGCACTTTCGCAATTGGGCGCTCCTTCGGCAAAAGTCCATAAGTTTTTTTCTACCGTGTATCCGTCATATCTTTCCAAAACATTTTTAAGCACCTCATCAATTTCTTCATACGAATTTAATTGTACAAGTTTACTTCTGAATTCTTTTATATTCGGATATCCTTTTAGATAATTGGTATAATGCCGACGCATCTCCAATATACCGTATACTGGACCTTTCCACTCCAGTGAGCGTTTTAAATGATGACGTATAACCTCCACACGCTGTTGAATAGTGGGCAAAGGCAAATGTTCTCCGGTGTTAAGATAATGTTTTATTTCATTAAAAATCCACGGATAACCGATGGCTGCTCTGCCAATCATAATGCCATCAACACCATATTTTTCTTTATATTCTTTCGCTTTTTCGGGCGAATTAATATCGCCGTTTCCAAAAACCGGAATTTTTATTCTGGGGTTATTTTTAATTTTTCCAATCAGCGTCCAGTCTGCTTCGCCTTTATACATTTGTGCACGCGTTCTGCCATGAACCGCCAATGCGGCAATGCCTACATCCTGCAAACGTTCTGCTACTTCTTCAATATTGATACTGCTTTCGTCCCAACCCAAACGTGTTTTAACGGTTACAGGAAGTTTTGTGTTTTTAACTACGGCTTCCGTGAGTTTTACCATCAGCGGAATATCCCGCAACACGCCTGCTCCGGCGCCTTTGGTTACTACTTTTTTTACCGGGCAACCAAAATTAATATCTACCAAATCCGGATTTACGGTTTCTACTATTGCGGCACTCATGCCCATAGCTTCTTCGTCTCCGCCGAATATCTGAATGCCTACGGGTCTTTCTTCTTCAAAAATATCAAGTTTACGTCTGCTTTTTATGGCATCTCGTATTAATCCTTCGCTGCTGATAAACTCGGTATACATCATATCTGCACCGTTTGCCTTGCATACAGCACGAAAAGGCGGATCGCTTACATCCTCCATGGGAGCCAGTAATAACGGAAAATCAGGTAGTTGTATATTGTGTATCTGCATCAGCTTATTATTGAAAACAAATCTTGTGTAATTTCAAATTATAAAAATTAACAATAAAATCCATGAAACGGGCAGTATTTTATCGGTATATTTGCGCGCAAAATTACTAATTTTTTTATCATAATTAATGAAAGAAGAATATTCACGATCGAAATACTGGATTAACTATCCGGGCCAGTTCGGACTTCTCCTGAGTTTGTTTGGTGGAGGCATTATCGTATTGGCAGTGCTGATGGGTCTGTATTTAGTTATTTCCGGTGCGGATATAAATGAGTCTTCCACTTTTTTTACGATGGATTCTCTTAGCCCGAAAGGAATGCGCATCGTGCAGATATTTGGTTCTATCTTTCAGTTTGGCTTACCTGCGTTGTTGCTGGCACTCATTTTAAAACAAAAGCCTGCGGAGTTTTTCTATCTCAACACAAAATCTTCTTTAAAAATAATGCTGTATGTTTCGCTGCTGGCATTTTCCGGACTTGCTATGAGCGATTTGCTGTCGTTCATCAATCATCAGATTCCAGTATCTGCAGAAGCGTATGCAAGTTACAGAGCTAAAGAAATACAATATATGGAACAGGTTTTTAAGATAGCTGATTTCTCAAATTTTGGTTATATTCTTTTAAGCCTTTTTATTCTTGCCGTGTTGCCCGGATTTTTTGAAGAGCTGTTGTTCAGAGGAGCTTTGCAACCCATATTAATCGGGTGGAGCAAAAGTGCATTCTGGGGAATATTTATTACATCTCTACTTTTTAGTTTACTACATCTCTCCTATTTTGGTTTTCTTCCAAGGTTATTTCTGGGAATGGTTTTGGGATATATATTTTATTATACCAAAAATTTATGGATGAGCATTTTGTTTCATTTCCTGAACAATGCTTTTGCAGTAGCTTCTTTTTATTTGTACAGCAAAAAAGGAGAGCTTGATTTTGAAAAAGCCACAGAACACATGCCTCTTTATTTAAGCATCGGAGGTTCGGTTGTGTTCTGCATTATCTTTTATTTATTTTATAAAGAATCAGTTAAAGAAAACACTTTACCTGCTGATTAAGAATTTTTTGTCGTATTTTTATTAATAAAACTGAATACTTATGAACTGGCAAATGATTTTTAGAACTGACAGTCCGGTTACTGCTGATATCATCAGAGATATGCTGGAAGTAAATGGTGTGAACGCTGTGATTATGAATAAACAGGACAGCGCTTATAAAGTGTTGGGATATTTTGAAGTAATGGTGCCGGAAGGTGAAACCGAAAAAGCAACTCAACTACTGAAAGAGAACGGGAATAGTTTTGAAGAATTTGCAAAACCGGCAGAAGAATAGAAAATGGCACTGAAAAAAGCCACCTTTAAAAGACGTACAACTTCTGCAATTATTTTTGTAATTGTAATGTTGGGCGGTCTCTTTATACATAAGATTACTTTTTACTTCTTATTTTTTATTATTCATGCAGGTGCCTGGGCAGAATTTCAGCGCCTTGCAGGAAAAATACAACCGTATTATCTGTATCCACACAGATTGCTGCGGTTTCTGCCAATGCTGTTCGGTTCGGGGTTTCTGTTTTATTGTATGCAACCGAATAGCGATGCGAGCAATACTTTTTCCCTGCGTTATTTCGGAATAGGTATAATGATAGTTTCTCTGCTTATCTGGTTATACCAGTTGCTGCGCCATAAATACTACAAAGATATTATGGCTAAGTATGCGCTGTTAGGCTTATTGTATATCTCTCTTTCCATTGGATTATTATTTTATCTGCGATCCGCTTTTCCTTCAGAAGGAAAATTATTTGAAGTAGATTTTGGATTAAAAATTGTTTTAACCTTACTCGTTTCGGTGTGGATAAACGATACCATGCAATACATTGTTGGCTCTTTGATAGGTAAAACACCTTTCTCTAAAATATCGCCAAACAAAACATGGGAAGGCACTTTAGGCGGAATTGTTTTATGCATAATCGTCATCAGCGGTGTAGGTTATTTACTCAACTTTTTACCGCTTGCATTGCTTATTTCTATCTCTTCCATAGCGGCTATTTTCGGTACTTTGGGAGATTTAATGGAGAGCAAAATAAAACGTATGGCAGATGTAAAAGACAGCGGAAATATTCTTCCCGGACACGGTGGATTCCTCGATCGTTTTGATTCTTTTATATTTTCTGTTCCGTTTGTGTGGCTGGCTGTAATGCTTTGGATGCATTACTGATTTAATTCTTTCTTTTCTTAGGAAATCACCGGAGACGATAAAATAAATATTAGAGGGGTGGACGCCTTAAATAACCAGGTATCATTTTTCTTCCGGAAGAAAATCGCCAGAGGCGATAAAATACACATTCGAGGCGAGGACGCCTCGAATAACATCATCTATCAAAAATATTCTGCCTGTAATTATCTCAGATAACACAAATAGTTTTTCTTAATCTCATAAGAAAGTGTGCGATCAATTAAAGGATTTTCTATTTTAGAAATATCTTTTACCGTTCCGTCTTTAGATAAAATATTGATGCGCTCTTCACGCGGCTGATATGTAGTATTGGTTGCTTCTCCGGTAAAAATAAAATAATGTAAATCTTTTTCAGAAATATCTGTTAGCTTCAAAATTCTTTGAGACTCTTTGTTTATCAGCTCTTCATCAAACGACTTTACCTGAATAATACATTTAAAAAGTTTTCTGTTCAGCAGATTTCTGCTGAGAGTAGATAAAATAACATCTGGATGCGATGCCCATTTTTTTACAGAGAAATCAATATCAGCATCATCCAGATTGCAAAATAGTTTTAAGCTGTCTTCATTTACTTTTCCGTCAAACTCCGACAAGAAGAAATCCAGTGCGCCACCGGTTGTGATTGCAGCATCTTTTTTATCAAAAATTTCTCTGGCACGGGTAAGAATTTTCACCATCATTTTTTCTGTACCCAAGACAGTTTTATGCAGATAAACCTGCCAGTACATTTGTCTGCGTGCAATCAAAAATTTTTCTACACTATGCACGCCTTTTTCTTCTACAACAAGATTGTTGTTGTGTACAGAAAGCATTTTGATTATTCTGTCGTAACCCACCACTCCTTCACTCACTCCTGTAAAAAAACTGTCTCTTGAAAGATAATCAAGCCTGTCCATATCCAACTGACCGCTCAGCAACTGATGCAGGAAAGGCTTTTCGTATTCATTATTAAAAATTTGTATAGCGAGTGAAAGTTCTCCATCAAATTCTTTATTGATCACCTGCATAATTTCTTTGCTTAATTCTTCGTGATGAATGCCTTTAACCACGTTGTTTTCCAGTGCATGAGAGTAAGGCCCGTGACCCACATCATGCAGAAGAATAGCAGCTTTTACTGCCTGTTCTTCTTTATCTGTAATCTCCACGCCTTTTATTTTCAGTTCCTGCACTGCCATTGAAATCAGGTGATAGGCACCCAGAGAATGATGCAATCTTGTATGTACAGCCCCGGGATACACAAAACTCGCCATAGCCATTTGCTTGATTCTGCGCAAACGCTGATAGTACGGATGATTTAGAATACGCATTATCAACGCATCATTAATGGTTATAAAACCATACACCGGATCATTGATAATTTTTCTTGATTGCATAATTCTTTAATTTATTCTACCGTAGTTTGTCTGTCCTGCGCATCTAAAACAGCAATGGTAGCCAGTTCCACAATTTCTTCCACGCTTGAGTTCATCTGCATAATATGCACCGGTTTATCCAGTCCCATTAAAATAGGCCCTACCATTTGAGCAGTCTTTAAACCACGCAACATTTTGTAGGTAATGTTTGCCGTAATCTGATCGGGGAAGATAAATACATTCGCAGGTTTATCACCCAGTTTAGAGAATGGATAATTTTTCAACAGATCAGGATTGAGTGCAATATCCGGTTGAATTTCTCCGTCAACAATCATATCAGGATTCTCGCGATGCAATATTTCTACAGCTTTTGCAACCTTTTGAGAAGTTTCTGCACGATTATAAAAATTCTCTACCGAAAGCATGGCAATTCTTGGTTCAATAGCAAAAGAGCGAACCGTTTTCTCAGCCATTCTTGCAATTTCCGCCAAATCTTCGGCAGTAGTTTTATCATAAATGGAAGTATCGCATAAAAATATGGGACTTTTACCTGTAAGCACCATCACCATTCCCGCCAGTTTATCTACGCCTTCTCCTTTGTCAATTACAGAAGTAATAGGTTTTAAAGTAGATTTAAAACTTTTAGAATAACCAATCAAAAGTGCATCTGCCTCATTGTGTTCTATCATTAACGGACCGTAATAATCTCTCTGTGCTACAAACCTTTTAGCTTTATATTCAGTAACGCCTTCTCTTGCTCCTCTCTGCCATAAGTATTGTCTGAACTTCAACACATTTTCTCTTTGTGTTTCTTCTCCCGGGTCAATGATAGGCGCATCCAGTTCAATACCAAATTTTTTCTTTGTAGCTTCAATGTCTTCTCTCCATCCCAGCAAAATTGGTTTGGCAATGCCCTCCTCTTCCAGTATTTGTGCGGCTTTCAGCACATTATATTCTTCTGCATTACTCATTAGCACACGCTTAGGATTTAATCTTGCCTTGTTCTGGAACGCACGCAAAATTTTATCGTCACGCTTCATTCTGTCAAGCAAAAGATTTTCGTATGCCTCCCAGTCTTCAATAGGTTTCTTTGCCACACCGCTATCTATAGCAGCCTTTGCAACAGCCATAGACACTCGTGTTATCAATCTGCCGTCAAAAGGTTTAGGAATAAAGTAATCTTTTCCAAAGGCAAGACTTTTAAGATTGTAAGCCATTAATACCACTTCAGGAACAGGCTCTTTGGAAAGATCTGCCAAAGCACGAACGGCTGCAAGTTTCATTTCTTCATTAATACAGGTTGCCTGCACATCCAGTGCACCACGGAATATATACGGAAATCCCAGTACATTATTTACCTGATTGGGGAAATCGCTTCTTCCTGTTGCCATCAACACATCGGTGCGTGTTTCCATCGCCAGATTATAATCAATTTCAGGGTTAGGGTTTGCCAAAGCAAAGACTATTGGATTCTTAGCCATCTTGTTAAGCATTTCTGCTGTAAGTACATCTGCGGTGGACAATCCTACAAATACATCTGCACCATCTATCACTTCTTCCAAAGTATCTTTATCGGTATCGGATACAAAATATTTTTTTTCTTCGGTAAGATTTTCTCTTTTACTGTTAATGACTCCTTTGGAATCACACATAATCAGATTTTCTTTTTTCAAACCTAAAGAAATATACAGTTTTGAGCAGGACACGGCAGCAGCGCCGGCACCATTCACTACCATTTTTACTTCTTCTATTTTTTTATCGGCAAGTTGTAGTGTGTTTAATAAAGCAGCTGCAGAAATAATTGCGGTACCATGCTGATCATCGTGCATCAACGGAATAGATAATTCGTTTTTCAGTCTGCTTTCTATGTAAAAAGCTTCCGGCGCTTTAATATCTTCCAGATTTATTCCGCCAAAAGTTGGCGCAATACCTTTTACAATATCAATAAATTTATCGGGATCTTTTTCATCAATTTCAATATCAAACACATTGATATCTGCAAAAATTTTAAACAATAAACCTTTTCCTTCCATTACCGGTTTGGATGCTTCCGCTCCAATGTCTCCTAACCCCAAAACCGCAGTACCATTAGATATTACGGCTACAAGATTGCCTTTTGTAGTATAATCATATACTTTAGACGGATCCTGATTGATAGCCATACATGGATCTGCCACTCCGGGCGAGTAGGCTAATGATAAGTCTCTTTGTGTACGATGTGGTTTGGAAGGAATTACTTCAATTTTTCCGGCAGGGTAATCTCTGTGATAATCTAACGCTGCTTGTTTAAGTTTAGATTTTTTTATATCGCTCATTTCTTAAAAATTTAAGGCAAAAGTAACTTTTTTGTACAACTGAAAAGAAGTATTTGTAATTTTACATAGAAACTTAACAGTTTGGTGACTTAAAACATGTTGTTCCTAAATCTTAAACTAATTACGATAATAAAACCACATCATCTAATCATTAAAATAAATAATATTCCTATGAACAAGTTTTTTATCTCATTAGGTTGTTTGCTATTAGCTGCGACTTCCTGCCGCTACGACGAGAACAGAAACGATACTATTTATTCGGGAGAAAATATCCAGATTTCCACAAACGGAAATGAAAGTGTACAAAGCACTAACACATCTTTTGATACGGGTAATGTAATTAACGGCGATACCAGAACTTTTAATAATACCGGTTTTAACGAA
>JAEWWO010000033.1 GCA_023396345.1 Bacteroidota bacterium | reverse complement strand
GGATTGTACCTCCGGAAACAGATAAACGCTTGCCCAAATCAGCATAAGAAATCTCTGCATCATCCATCATAGCCTGAATGATTTGCAGATCGAGGCTGTCTAAATTCAATTTATGAGACATATTTTTATAAGGTTTTTTATATATTTTTCAAATGTAATAATATTTCTTTGAAATAATAATAAATTTAAGAAAATATCCTTGAAATATTTTTAAGTGAAAAATTTTTACCCTATCTTTGCTTTCCAAAAAAACAATAAAACGTTTTTTACCATTGTGGGGTGATGAAACTTTTGGCAGACATGCCCTCTCGTCTCGGGGGTTGGGATAACGGGATAAACGTAGTGTAGAGCCTTTTTTCGAAAAGACCGGGGTTGACCACCGGACTTTGCATTATGGCTAACTGCCCAGTGGAGGTTCGAATCCTTCCCCTACAGCTAAAAAAGGTTGATGAAGCAATTTCATCAACCTTTTTTTATTTGAAAATAATCTCACTTTTCCTTACTGTATTATCCCATAAAAATTAATCGGCTCACGCTGATAGCTGATAACATTTAATGTAGCATAACCACTTGAAGAAATAGACAGAAACATTTGCTGTACTTCATTGGTATTGCGGGGATATATATTCACCTCCAACGTACCCTTTCTTCCATTGGATTGCCTCATTTCGTAACTATCCGTAGCGAATTTAATACCTCCTTTGGTAGGATCCATCGGTGCCTGAAATGCTCTGCCAAAAAATGGCAAATCTACCACAAGAGAATCTCCGCTTACTTTTACAATCTTTCCGGGAGACAAATTGTACAACTGCGCATTGGCATTAGGAAATATCTGTGATATGCGGTAATCTCGCGGCAGTACCTGCTGGGCATTAAAAGTAAAATCTCTATTTTCTACAGAATTTTTAAGTGCTGCAATTTCGGCAGCATTTTTTGGCGTGGCGCATGATAATAAACCTACAATCAAAACAAGCACCAGTGATAAATTAATTAATCGCATAGGTATGGTTTTTATATTTTTGAGTTAAAGGTTTATCTTAGACGCTTAATAATCCTGAAGGTTTTCTATCAGTAATTGTTGTAGTGCTCTTTCCAGCTCATCGTCGCTTGGCGCAACACCATGCCATTTGTGTGTACCTTCCATATAGTCAATACCTTTACCCATAATGGTATTCATCAAAATAACTACCGGAGTGCCTTTGCCCAGCAGCTGTTTTGCTTCGTTCAGCTTGTTTATTACCGCCTGCACATCATTACCTTCTTGTAGCTCAAGCACCTGCCATTTGAAAGCTTCAAACTTTGCTTTCAGATTGCCCAAATCCATAACTTTTTTAGTGGGGCCATCTATCTGTTGTCCGTTATAGTCAACCGTAAGAATCAGATTATCTGCTTCCAGATTCGGTGCAGACATGATTGCTTCCCAGTTTTGCCCTTCCTGCAATTCTCCATCACCACAAAGTACATAGACAAGATTGTCATCGTTATTATATTTTTTAGCGAGTGCAGCTCCTACAGCAACACTTATTCCCTGTCCTAAAGAACCACTGGCAATGCGGATGCCCGGCAAACCTTCATGCGTGGTAGGATGTCCCTGCAATCTTGAATTGATTTTTCTGAAAGTAGCTAATTCAGATACCGAAAAATATCCGGCTCTGGCAAGTGTAGCATAAAACACGGGCGATATATGACCATTACTCAAGAAGAAAATATCTTCTCCTGTACCATTCATATCAAAACCTTCTTTGCGCTTCATTACATCAAAGTACAAAGCCACAAAATATTCTGTACAGCCGAGGGAACCACCGGGATGTCCGCTGTTTACTGCATGTACCATTCTTACTATATCTCTTCTTATTTGTTTGGAAATTCCTTCCAGCTTTTGTATATCAGCCATATATCAATAATTCTTTTTCCAAAGATAGTGCAATTAGATAAAAAATCTTTATCATAATATTTAAAAACTTTGTGATGATGCACTTTTACTAATGATAATTTTTAATTATTTTTGTTTTATAAAATTTATAGTTATGTCTGAAGAAATTGGAAATGTTTTAGAGCATGCAACCTCGTCAATGAAAAAGGCTATTTCGCACCTGGAAACTGAACTTACAAGAATAAGAGCAGGTAAGGCTACGCCCACTTTAATAGATGGAATTAATGTGGAATATTACGGCAATCCCACACCCGTGGCTCAGGTTGCCAACGTAAGTGTATTAGACGCCCGGACAGTAAGCATTCAGCCCTGGGAAAAAAATATGCTGGGTCCTATAGAGAAAGCTATTATGGCTGCAAATATTGGCATTACTCCTCAGAACGACGGTGTGCAGATTCGCTTGTTTTTACCTCCTTTAACTGAAGAAAGAAGAAAAGAATTGTTTAAAAAAGCTTCTCACGAAGGTGAAAATGCTAAAGTAGCTATCAGAAATATAAGAAGAGACGCCATTGAACATATTAAAAAATTACAGAAAGACGGACTGAGTGAAGATGTTGCTAAGAATGCAGAAAAGGAAGTACAGGATGTTACCGATAAATTTACTACCGAGGTTGAAAAGCATCTTGAGAGAAAAGAAAAAGAAATGATGACTGTATAAATTGTACAGTAAAAACTTTTTATTATTAAAACTGATCAAGATGAAAAAAATAATTACACTGTTAGTAATGGCTGTTTCAGTAGTAGTGTTTTATTCCTGTACAACAACGCGCAACACAGTAAACCCGCAGAACCTCACTTTTAATGAAAATGTGAAACCCATACTTACCAAGCACTGTACCGGTTGTCACGCTGAGTTTTCCGGTAAAGAGGTGGTTGCCGGAAGTATGGACAGTATGATTTCGCTGATTGAAAAAGGCATAATGCCACCAAAAGGTGAAAAACCCACAGCAGAAGAAATTGCTATTCTGAAAAGCTGGGACAGAGTAAGATAAATTATTACAGAATATAATACATAAAAAAAATCCCGATGCAAAACTGCATCGGGATTTTTTTTATATATTTCAATCTTATTTAAAATCGGCTTCTGTAGCTTTGTTGATTTGATATTCCTTTACTGCAAAGCTAACATCCATGCCACCCAGATTCTGCTTTAAAGTAAACGGATATTTTACACCTTCTACTTCTTTGTAGTCAGAGAAATAAGTAGGTATTACCACTTCCTTTCCTGCCATGGATTGCTTTTCTGCTTCTCCTGTTTTCAACCCTGTTTTGGTAGAATAATAATAAGTTTTATCGTTCTTCTTCACTACATATACTTCTTCGCCGTTTACAGTTTCCACAGCTCCTAACTGATAGCCGGTATCTGTAGCAAAATACAATTCAGGAAAAACATGTTTGTTGGCAGTAAAAGATGCTTTCATTTCATCGGGCATAGGTATTTTTTGTCCTTGCGCTTCAATGTATCCATCCGTACCATCAAAAACCATTTTCTGCATAACTGCGCCGTTCATTGCCATCACCAAAGACATTGCTCCACCCTCCTGATTAATTGTTTTTAAATTAAGTGGCATACCCTGCACTTCTGCCGTAGCTTCTGCTGAAAGCGACTTTACTTTTTCTACTGCTGCTCTTCCGCCAATAGCCTCCAGATATTTGGCAGCTACATCTGCAATAGTTACATCTGCTTTTTTCACTTCAGGTTTGGCAATAGGATTGCCATACGCATCGTAATAATTTACTTTATATCCCAACGCTTCTACTTTGTCAGCAAAATCAACAGCTTTGCCCGCTACAAATATTCTCAGTTTGGATGGCGAGATAAAAGATTTTGTTGCGTTCTGTACGCCTGACTGTGTTAATCCGTCAATAGATTTCAGATAATTGGTATAAAAATCTTTGGGCAAATTCTGTACTGCCTGATTCAATGCAAAGCGGGCTACGGTTTCCGGTCTTTCCAGTGACATAATAAAGGAGCCTTTCAATTTTTCTTTTGCATTTTTCAACTCTTCTGCACTGACAGTAGAAATGCCGTTTAGTTCCTTCACAAACTCCTGTATTGCTCTGTCTGTAAC
>JAEWWO010000025.1 GCA_023396345.1 Bacteroidota bacterium | reverse complement strand
CTTTACTATTTTACAAAAGCCAATCAGCCGCGAGCAATGGACGAGAAAGATTTGCAGGAACTGGCTGAGGATAAGGGTTTCAAGGGAAATAGTTACGCATCTGTACAAGAGGCATTGCAGGCGGCAAAGCAGGATGCCGCGGCTGATGATATGATTTTAATTTGTGGTAGTGTGTTTGTTGTTGCAGAGGTATAAAATACTTTTTTTCTTAAAATAATTATTCATTAACAGCAGATGTTTTCTTATTGAAACTTCTGTTTTTATCTTGCAATAAAATATTTGCTATGCGTTTCAGATTAATAATATTATTTGTTTTTGTTTATAGTTTTTCCGCAGCACAATCTGTTTTAAAAACCGGATTTGATGCGCAGGAATATCTCACTTTGCTTTCTGTAAGCGGATTAAAAGGAGGTGCTGATTCTGTACAAATAGCAGAGTTACGCAACAGCTACAAACGTGTGTATCGCGCACCGGTAACGGGTTTGAGCAATCGCTGGAGTTTGTATATCAACGAAGCGAGCAAGACGGGTATTATATCCATAAGAGGAACTGTTGGCAACGATACAAGTTGGGCTGCCAATTATTATTTTGCTATGGTTCCGGCACAAGGAACAATAGATTTTGGAAACAAAAAATTTGAATACAAACTGGCTGAAAGTAAAGATGCAGCAGTGCATGCCGGCTGGACAATAGCTCTTGCTTCCATGGCTGATGATGTGGAAAATAAAATTAAAGAATATTACAGCAAAGGCATTAAAGAGTTTTATGTATTTGGTCATAGTCAGGGTGGGGCGATTGCTTTTTTAATGCGTTCGCATTTGCATTACAGACAAAAAGTAGGAGCATTACCCAAAGATGTATTTTTTAAAACTTATTGTAGTGCGCCACCGAAGCCGGGCAATATGCAATATGTGTATGATTATGATTTTATCACGCGCAACGGATGGAGCTTTTCGGTTGTGAATGCAAAAGACTGGGTTTGCGAATCTCCTTTTACTGTGCAGACTATGCAGAATATGAATCAACATAACCCATTGGTAAATATGAAAAGCAGTTTCGCCGACATGACTTTCTTTAAACGTCTGGCTTTAAATCATCTGTTTAATAAAGTAGAAAAGAAGCCGGAAAAAACACAGGAAATGTATATCAAATATTTTGGCAATGGATTTTATAAAATGAGTATCAGCAAGATGCTGCCCGGACTGAAAGAGCCTGACTATATGCAAAGCATCAACTATATGCGTGCTGGCTCTCCGGTGATATTAATGCCTGATGCAAACTATCTGAAATTATTTAATGAGAACGATCCAAAGCACAGCAAAAACTATTTCCTGCATCATACATATGATGCGTATTATTATTTGCTGAAGAAAGATTATCTGTAGGAACACGCCATGTGACGTGTTCGGCCATTTTTATAATTTGCAGGCACGCGCCATATGGCGCGTGCAGACTTTTTTATGATTTATAGGAACACGCCACATTGCGTGTTCCTACGGATTGTATAACTTTCCATCCTGCGAAAGAATTACATTGTCATCCTTATAAACAATAAGCGATGCTTCCGGTGTTTCAGAAGTTCCCATGACGTTGATAATGACTTCGTATTTGTATTCTTTGTTGTGAAATATATACGAGTGATTTCCCCCGCTGCCGTCTATTTGAATAATTCCGTCAGATAAAAGTAAATCCGGTTTTAATTTTTGATTTTTATTTTTCCATGAGGCAAATCTGTAATTGTCATCTCCCAGTTCATCTATTCTTATCAGGTAGGTTTTTGTAGTTAAAAGCAATTGCGGTTCGCGGAATTTTTTTAAAGAAGAATGTATTGTTTCTTTTTGTTTTTGAATGAGCTGTTGCTTTTGCTTTTTTTCATATTGACTCTGATAATTTACTGCGAAAATTTTACCATCATTATCCATCCACAAATCTCCGTTGTTGAACATAATGCCACGCCAGCCCGCTTGTGTCCACTCGTTTACAGAAGAAGAGGCTATTTTATCAGCGAAAGAATTATCAAAAACCTGATTAAATCTTTTTATAAATTCCTGTCTGTTGTTTATTGATGGCAAAGGATATTGTCTTTTTAACGGATAACTTATTTTATTGGCAATGCCCGAAATATTTTTCTTTTTAAAAAGATTAATTATTTCCGAAACGGCTTTTGCATCATCTTTATTTAAAGATTCGGATTGTGCATGAGAAGAGAATGGAAAATACACGAAAGCTGCAAACAGAAATACAGCAATTAAAGAATAATTTAGTTTCATTAGTGGTTGGTTTTATCAACTACTAAATTACGTATTTTTTATATAGGAATGTATTTTAAAAACAGAATGCGCCACATGGCGCATTCCTACAGTTTTTTGTATGATTAATCTTACTGTTTTATATCTTCAAGCTTAAGCATAAAGGCATAAATCAGTGCCACATCTTTTAAATAATCAAAACGTCCACTGGCACCGCCATGTCCGTAATCCATGTCCGTTTTCAGTAAAATTACATTATCTCCCGTTTTGTAATCACGCAGTTTTGCCACCCATTTTGCCGGCTCAAAATATTGTACCTGACTATCATGCAGCCCTGTAGTTACGAGGATATTCGGGTAATTTTTTCTTTCAATATTTTCGTAGGGAGAATAAGATTTCATATACAAATAAGCCTCTTTATTGTTGGGGTTGCCCCATTCGTCGTATTCATTTGTAGTAAGCGGTATGCTTTCGTCGAGCATAGTATTTACCACATCTACAAAAGGCACCTGGGCAATCATACCGTTATACAACTGAGGCGACATATTGGCTACGGCGCCCATCAGTAAACCTCCGGCGCTTCCTCCCTGTGCATATAAGTGTTGAGAAGAGGTATATTTTTCCTTGATTAAAAATTCAGACACATTGATGAAGTCGGTAAATGTATTTTTCTTTTTCATCATTTTACCGTCTTCGTACCATTGGCGTCCCATTTCTTCGCCACCGCGTATATGGGCTAAGGCATATACAAATCCTCTGTCGAGCAGACTTAATCTGCCGCTGCTGAAAGTTGCGTCCATACTGTTTCCGTAGCTTCCGTAGGCATATTGCAACAAAGGAGCATTTCCATCTTTCTTAAATCCTTTTTTATAAACAAGAGAAACCGGCACCTTGGTTCCGTCTGTTGCTGTGGCAAACACGCGTTCTGTTACATACGCAGATTTATCATAGCCGCCTACAACTTCCTGTTGTTTTAATAAGGTTCTTTTTCCGGTAATCAGATTTTGTTCGTATTGCGAAGATGGCGTAATCATTGAGGTATAGCCAAAACGAAAATTATCGGTATTGTATTCCGGATTACCAGCAGGATAAACTGTATAAGCAGGTTCATCGAACTTTAAAAATTCTTTTTTACCTGTTTTTCTGTTTTGAATTACGAGTTGTGTAAGTCCGTTTTGTCTTTCGGAAAAAACAAGAAAATTTTTAAATTCATCAATTCCCTGCATCAGTACATCGGTTCTGTGCGGTATCACATCTTTCCAGTTGGCAACACTTGTTTTGTTCAGCGGTGTTTCCATTACTTTAAAGTTGAGTGCATCTTTATTGGTAGTGATAAGGAATTTGTCTTCCAGAGGCGTTACGGAATAAAGTACATCTTTCATTCTTGACTGAAAAGAAACAAACTTCTCCATTGGTTTATCTGAGGGCAACAAAAATGTTTCGGAAGAGGTTGTAGCCTGCGAACCAATCATAATCCATTTTTGATTTTTAGATTTGTACACACCAATATAATTCGATTTGTCTTTTTCTTCATAAACTGTGGCATCACCAGCTGCATCTGTACCTATAATATGTCTTTTAATTTTTTCTGATAAAAGTGTTGTCGGGTTCTTTGCTGTGTAAAAAATAGTTTTATTATCTGTAGCCCAGACAGCTCCGCCGGTTGTATTTGCAATACCCAGATCTGTAATCTTTCCTGTTTTTAAATCTTTCAGATATAGTTTATACTGTCTGCGCGAAACTATGTCTTCTCCATAAATCATCTTATTATTATCCGGACTAATGCTGAAACCCGTCACGGAATAATAAGGATAACCTTCTGCCATTTTATCTACGTCGAGCAAAATTTCCTCCGGAGCAGAAAGACTGCCTTTTTTGCGACAATATTTATAATACTGTTTTCCATCTTCTGTTCTTGTATAATAGTAATAGCCGTTTTTAAACACAGGCACACTTTCGTCTTTTTCTTTAATCCTGCCTCTCATTTCTTTAAAAAGCTTTTCCTGCAAATCTTCGGTATCTTTCATCATAGCGTCGAGGTAGGCATTTTCTGCCGCCAGATAATTTACAACATTGGTGCTGTCGGGTCCTTTACCGAAAAAATCATACATCCAGTAATAATCATCATTTACGGGGTCGTTGTGTATATTTCTCAGATGCTCCTTTTTTTCTGCTACAGGAGGTTGTGCCGAAGGCCATTTTGTTTGCTGACTCATGGTATTATATTGAATAAATAACAAAGCAATTGTTAGCGTAAAACAATATTTATGCATATGGTTGAAAATTTTAGGGAGTGAAAGTACATTTTTGCCCGATATTTTCAAAAAATCTGTGTTTGAGGAAGCTTTTTGTGTTATTCAAATAAAATTCATTGTACTCTCAACTTTTTTTCTGTCATTAATTCAAAAAATAACTTTTTGAATCTTATATTTGCCAAAACTTTGAAAAATATGTCAGGCAAGGGGTTGAGACTTTTTATCCAAAATATCGTTTTATCGGTTTTTTTACTGTCGGCTGCAGGTTTGTATGCACAAGATCAAGTTGTTGCAAATGAACATGTTGAAGCCGAAAAAGAAAAATTTAATGCAGGTGATGCCATTATTCATCACGTTTTGGATGCACATGAATTTCATTATTTTTCAATAGGAGATTTTCATGCTTCACTGCCTTTGCCGGTGATTGTTTATACGGAAACAAAAGGTTTGGATATGTTTATGTCCAGCAAATTCGGTCACGCCGGACATCTGCACGCGCATAACGGTTATCGTCTGGTTGATGAGCATTATATTGAAGAACAAAGACTTGCAGGCGCAGACTCTGCTACAGTTGCCGGATTACACGCCGGAAACATTATCTCTGAAGATGGTGCTAAGGTGTATGATTTATCCATTACAAAAAACGTAGCACAGATGCTTGTTGCCTGTATTTTATTGATTATTATTATGGTGAGCGTGGCTAAAAGTGCTAAGAAAAACGGAGCTTACAAAGCACCAAAAGGGTTACAAATTCTGGTAGATCCATTTATTACTTTTGTACGCGATGATATTGCAAAACCTAATTTGTATGGCAAGCATGACAGATACATGCCGTTTTTACTTACTTTATTTTTCTTTATTCTCATCAATAACTTTTTAGGATTGATTCCGGGCGCAGCCAACGCATCTGGTAATATAGCCTTTACGGGTTTGCTGGCACTTATAGCCTTTGTTTATATTTTAGCAAGTACCAACAAAGAATTCTGGGCGCATACGTTGTGGGCTCCCGGCATTCCGGTTCCTGTTAAATTAATTTTAGCTCCGGTTGAGTTGCTGAGTTTGATTATTAAACCGGCTGCATTGATGATACGTCTTTTTGCCAATATGACGGCAGGGCACATCATCATCCTTAGCTTTATTTCTTTGATATTTATTTTTGGTAATATGTCCACTGTGGCAGGAGCAGGATTTACTCCGGTTTCTGTAGCATTCTCTATATTCATGTATCTTATTGAGTTACTGGTATCATTTATACAGGCGTTTATATTTACTATGC
>JAEWWO010000318.1 GCA_023396345.1 Bacteroidota bacterium | reverse complement strand
TGGAATACTATGCCTGCTCATACACACACAAGAAGAATGGAAGTTTATTTTTATTTTGATATACAAAAAGAACACAGAGTGATACATCTTATGGGAGAGCCTCAGGAAACAAGACATATCATTATGGCTAATCATGAAGCTGTATTATCTGCTCCGTGGTCTATTCATGCCGGTTGTGGCACAGCAAGTTATGGATTCATTTGGGGTATGGGAGGTGAAAATAAAGATTATGGTGATATGGATGCAGCTCCTGTTGAAGAGATGAAATAACTTATTTAAAGTACCTTAACTAATTATTTGAATTCCTTTTTTATTCTAAAATAACAAGATGTAAAACATGTCCACAAATCAATTTTATAAAATATTATTCATCAATACAATTTGCTTTTTTTTCTATACTCACACGTATGCTCAACAAATCAGTATTTCAGTCAATAATCCTTCTGATTTTGAAAGAAAAGATGAATTAGTGATATTAAACAGAGATTTTTTACAAAAAAAAATGGGTTCTCTTCCTGATAATAAATTTATTGCTGTCTTTCATAATAATATTCCTAAAGTTATACAACATGATGATTTAGACAAAGATGGTATATGGGATGAAGTTGTATTTCTACACAATTTCAACGCGAAAGAAAAAGCAGAGTTTAAACTTAATATTATTGACAACCAGAATAAGTTAGATCTTACAACCAGAGCATACGTAAGGCATAAACATCTTCATAATAATATATTTACAGATAACGTACAAAAAGACACAATGCCATATAACAATAAACCCACAGATTTCTCAAAGCAAAAACTTCCTCCATTTCTTACAGAAGGGCCTTCTTGGGAAAATGACAAAGTAGGGTTTAGAAAATATTATGATATACGCAATGCAAATGATATCTGGGGAAAAACAACTTCTAATATGGTTCTCGATTATGTTGGTACTGATGCCTCAAAAACATATCATAAATTAGACAGTTGGGGAATGGATATTCTTAAAGTCGGGAAATCGCTGGGAGCAGGATCAATAGCCTTACATATAAAAAAGAATGGGAAAGATTCTTTGATAAGATTAGGGAAAAATAGCTTAGTTACTTATGAGCAAATTTCTACGGGGCCTATTAGAGCAATATTTGAAATTAATTATGAAAACTGGAAATATTTACCAAATGCAAGTCCGGTAAGTATTTCAGAACGCATAAGCATTTGGGGAGGTCAATACTTTTTTCAAAACGAGATTAGTCTTTCAGAAAAGGATACAGATGTTCAGATAAGTACAGGCACTTTGGATTTTTATATAGATAAAACAAACAATATTTTTTCTAGATCTTATGTTGCCTTATATACACACGGTATACAAAGTGAAAATAAAGATATTACAGGACTTGGGATTATTACACCAATACAACATTTTGGTTCTTTTGGATTCACCACGCCATTAATCAGTAATGATATTACTAATGCATTCACGTTAAATATGTACGCTGATAATCCTAAAAAATATATTTACAGATATTACGCCGGTTGGGAAAAAACAGATCCACAATTCAAATCAAAAGAATACTTCGAAACCTTTTTAAGAAAGGAAGGAGAAAAATTTACTCAAAAAATATTTATAGAGTAGCCATTTATTATAATTAGCTGTCCGATAAAAATATTTAAAATCGAGATTTGCAATACAGTATTGCCAGCTTTTTTATATCTTGATTTTACCAACAATCGAGTTATGAACAAAAGTAAAAACTTTAGCGGCGTTAATAAGCATCTCTTTTTTGAGCGAAACATTAAATCAAATTGAAGCAAAGCGGGTCTTGGATACCCGTCAAAGACTTTTTTAACTAAGTAATTTTCATTAGTATCATCTAACACATATATTGAATAACGATTGCCTCCCGGTTCTACACGCACAACAACGTGGCCATTTAAACTTTTAATTTATTGACATATTTGCCTAAACGCTCTTTATTATTCTCTATTAGCTACAAACATTCTTTTTACTGTTTCTAAATTTGGCTGAACATCTCTCCATCTATGAATAAGAACAGCGTCGGGTTTTAGCTTGTTTAGAAACTCAGCACTGTTACAATTAGCCATTCCGTGATGATTTGCTTTCAACTCAACACTGTCTTCAGATCATAAATTTATAATCACGGTTATAACTCTAAAATTTTTGTATTCAGAAACATTATTTTTCAAAGTAAATTGATTATTAACTCAACTTTTACTTCTTCAAATATGGGCTAACAAATAATAAATTTACTTTTTGAAATACTCTACAACGTTTTTTATTTGTTATTTTAAAAAATATTTTATTCCTTTACATAATTAGTAGATATTCTACAAATATTATTAAGCATGAAAACAAAAATTAAAGAAATAGTATCAATACAGTTTGGCTATTATTCAAAGCCCGACAAAGAGGGAGGGATTCCTTATTTGCAGGCGAGAAATTTTACTGAAGATGGCGTATTAATCAATAATTTTGATGCTTATATTTCGATTCAGACAGTTAGTCGTGCAATGCTATTAAGAAAAGGTCAGATTCTCTTTGCGGGTAAAGGAAACCGTTTTTTTGCATCTGCCTACCAGGAAGATTGGGGTGAAGTTATTGCGTCGTCTTTATTTTATGTTTTGGAAGTGCAGGACGAAACTGTCCTACCGGAATATTTAGCCGCTGTCCTCAATTTGCCAAAAAATATTGCGTATTTTCAACAGGCAGGAACAGGCAGTAATATTCTGTCGCTTCGAAAAAAAGAACTCGAAGATTTTGAAATCGAAATTCCCACCCTCGAACTTCAAAGAAAAATAATTAAAATTAGAAGACTTCATCAAAAAGAATTGGAACTTACAGACCACATCAGAGAACAGAAAAAAATATTATATCAAGCCTCAATATCAAAAATTTTAAACTAATCATTTATGTCTCAAAATAAGATTACTCAGAAAGAAATCAACAACATCGTTTGGAAAGCCTGCGATTCACTTCGTCCTGTAATGGGAAGCGGTTCTTACAAAGATTATATTCTCACTTTGCTTTTCGTAAAATATCTTTCAGATGTTTGGAAGGACAAGGCAGAACAGTATCGCCAGAAGTATCCTGATAACGAAGAAATGGTAAAAAGACAGATGCAGCGCGAGCGTTTTGTTGTTCCTGAAATCAGCACTTTCGATTATATCTACGAAAACAGAAACGAACCGAACATCGGCGAAATCATTGATATGGGCTTGGCTGCATTGGAAGATGCTAACCGTTCCAAATTGGCAATGGTTTTCCGAAGTATTTCATTTAATTCCGAAACTGTTTTCGGACAAACTAAACAGCGCAACGCAATCTTGAAAAATCTTTTGGTAGATTTTGCTCAACTAGATTTGCAGCCTTCGCATTTGGATGGAAACGATGTGATTGGTGATTCTTACGAATTTCTAATTTCACTTTTTGCAGGGGAGGCCGGCAAGAAAGCGGGAGAATTCTACACACCTGCAGAAGTCAGCACACTGTTGGCAAAACTGGTCAATCCGCAGCCGGGTCACAGAATCTCAGATCCAACTTGCGGTTCCGGTTCACTCTTGATAAAAGTGGCAAAAGAAATTCCGGGTAAAAACTACTCATTATACGGACAGGAAAACAACGGCAGCACTTGGGCTTTGTGTAATATGAATATGTTCCTGCACGAACAGGATAGTGC
>JAEWWO010000308.1 GCA_023396345.1 Bacteroidota bacterium | reverse complement strand
GAGGATTTGCTGGCAGAATTCAGGCACCATTATTACAAACGTTATCGTGTTTGGTTAGATGATGAGTTGTTGTATCTGCTTATTAGGATGAACGAGTTGAATGTATCTATAAACAAGGATAATCAATCCCTAAAACAAAGTATCGATAAGCTTTACGGACAGCTAAAAAAGCAAGTAGCCTTTAAAAACAGGTGGGATTATTTTTTATATGGCTTGGGAAAAAGTTTTTTGCCTGCGATATTATTTAGTTCCGTTCTGTTGGTTGTCGGTTTCTACTTTATCGACATACAATCAATAAACAATACGAAGCTAATAATACATTTAAATGAAAAGAAAAACTTATTAGAAATCACTGATAATAAGGACAGCATTCTGTACTATCTGCCACTAAAAAAGGGTTATAAAAGTTCTAAGGAAAAATGATAAAAAATATTTTATTAAACACTAAAATTTACTGATATGGAAAAGGAAAGTTTTGATGCACTTCGTACATCTTTATCCATCATGGATCTGGCTATTCAAAAAAATTACCGATTGCTAAAGAATCAAGGCATGAAGCATCCTGTTTTGAAACATCCGGATTATGATGATAAAATCATTATCACAAATCCTGGTAATTCGTCCAACCAAGGTTACTGGTGTCCATATGATGACCGTGATAGAGGTCACATTTATCATTTTATCAAAAACAGGCTTAATACAGTTTTCCGGGAGGATAGTTCTCCGGGAAGATCGGAGTATGAATCTATTATAGCTATCATGAGCAAATATGCAAATAGTCCGGTTATAAATTATGACGCTATCAACAACGAATACAACAATTATACTTTATACTCTCAAGCAGCATTTGATTTACCGAAATTAGAAAATATATACAATCATACATACCTGCAGCAGCGAGGAATTAAAAAGGAAACTATTGAAAATAGTTTTTTTAAAGACAGGATATTTAGTGTGCAATATGGAAATTATTCAAACATTGCTTTTCCTTACCGGGATAGCAATGAAAATATAATCGGGTTAGAGCTCAATAATTATCATTATAAAAAATTTACACCCGGCTCTAATAAGAAACAGGGTATATGGTTAAGCAATCTTTCCGGGCAAATAAAGGAGGTATATTTATTTGAATCGGTAATGGATGCACTCTCATATCATCAGCTTAAAATGGTGCTGAATCCTCATTCTTTGTTTGTTTCTTTTGGCGGCAATATCACAGGGGAACAATTGATTACACTACAGAAAATTATTAATAAAAAACTTTTTGAAAATCAAATCCCTGAAATTATTTGTTGTACAGATAATGATGCTATGGGTACAAAACATTTTGCAAAAATAAAAGCTTTCTTTGACGATAAATGTCACGTTAGAAGAGATTGTCCGCATAACAAGGATTTTAATGAGGATGTGATGAGGGAAGAGAATGAGTATAGATTTAACAGATAGCTTCCGCCATTTACTTAATGGCATAAACGGAACGGTGGTGGTTGGAGTACAGAGTCTTTTAGCTTTCCGGGCATTGCCGAGCTACAGGCTCTTATACTCCCCAGATACGACCAGTTATTTTTTACTGTTTCGGCAATATAAAACTCTCTTTTATCCTGACTATCAACACTTAATAGTAATTTGTACTGTGTCCAGCTCAATTGTGCACGCAGTGCGTGCACATTCTCAAATGTGCGGTAAAACTGGCGATAAAGGTTGATTTGCCTAACTGAAAAACCACTTCCGAACTCAGGTTGCAGTTGTTCTGAAAGATATTTAATAAGGAAAGTCCCGTAATCTGCACGTTCTTTTCCCTCTTGTTCTTCTTCAAAGATACGTTTGCCTATATGCCAATACATAAGGGTGCGCTGATGGTCAACAGCACGGATAGCCTTGTCTTTTGATTGGGCTATAATAGCTTTTATATCTGTTATAACAGACTGATTAATAAGCATCGTTTAATGAAATAATATTAGAATGTTAAAGGTACAAATTATTATAATATATCATTGTCCTATTTGTCCTATAAATAGGAGATTAGGCAGGATGAATTATTTACAGGAAACTTTCTTTTGTTTTGAATAAGTGCCTTATTTATACCGGATAGCTACAGACCTGATTACACTTTATACAACTAAAAATGAAAAACAGGTATACTAAAATGCTAATCTCAATAGATTATTTTTCAAATTATTTTTATTTCATTCTTAAACAAATTCCGTATAGACTCTACTGTATAAGCTGCAACACTTTCATTAATCCCATTATTATTCTCAAGTCTCTTGATTTTCGATAGTAAAGACAAAGCTTCTTCAAAATCATTGCTATTCATAACATCTAGAACAGGATATAAGCTTTCATAATGATTTTCTTTCAGCTTAAATTCTTTCTTTAAAATAAACAATAGCTGTTGTGCAAAAATATTGGTGATACCTTTTTCTTTTATTGTATTAATTTTAAAATGAATATCCGTGATTTTTTTATTACCGTATTTTTTTAAATAAGCTGTATCATTCTCCAAATCAATAGAACAATGACTATTTCTTAAATCTTTTTCTATGCGCTTCAGCACTTCTCTTTTAAAGACGGCAAAGTTTAAAAATTCATGCGGCAGAATGCCTAGTTCTTCTTTTAATTTTTCTAACGATATTTTCAAATATCCTGTATTTTTCCAGGCTGATAACATAAAGTAAAACTTTTGGGTGTATTTGCAGGTGGCATTTAACGCAGTTTCATAATACCATTTCGTAAATTCAATAGGACGATCGTTTACGGTTTTTATATTTGTAAGCGCCAGAGCAGCCTTCTTGGCAATTTTAAGCCTTACTATTGCACTTTGATAATACTTTCCTTTCTGTTCTCTTTCTACAGCCAAGATAATCATAGAAAGTTCCTCTCTGTTTTTACCAAATTTTGAAGGAAGTATAATCTTAAAACCGGATTGAAGTTCAATGATGGCTGTATAAAGCGCTTCATAACTCATTGGTTTGACAATTTTCGACATATCAATGGAAACAACAAAAGTTGAATCCTCCGGGTCATAATCAATATTCTTCGGCAACTCTTTCTTTTTATATAATGTCATCTCACGAAGACCATTCAGTTCATACATAACAGTAGCGAATATTTTATTTTGATACAAACTTAATGGCTCAAATACATGCTTCTTTTTTTGCTGTAAAAATACAGAAGCAGAGATTTCATTACTTTGATAAA
>JAEWWO010000307.1 GCA_023396345.1 Bacteroidota bacterium | reverse complement strand
TCTGAAATGCTTTAAATAATGGTTGTAATGCAAAACTATCTTTACCTCTTGTAATAGTATCAAAGATGAATCCGTCTCTAAGTATTTGGACTAAGTCTACAAGCGAAAAATCCAATATTAATTCCATCAACGCATCAACTAACCCTCCTGCTTGAGGACCTGGATTGGGTTTAAAGTTTACGATATAATCAGTTTTCAAGGAGGTTCTTATATCTTCAATCACTTCTTTCATTGCAGGAGAAACGCCACTTGATTTATAGGTAAGTTTGATGGCTATATTTTTCATAATGAAAATAGGGTTAAAAATATAAAGATTGCGAAATGCATTATTTAGTCTTCTTCAAGAAAAAATGCTGTGATGTTTTATTTACGCAATAAAGATACAACATTAATAAATGAAATTTTTAAGCTGTTTAGAAAATCTCTTTTTAGAATTAAAACGCAACTAATTATTCAAAGCTATAGCGAAAACGCTATTGAAACAACCGAAATTTACACATATATTACCAATATAGGAAAGTCAGAAAATCAATACCCATATTTATCTTTCCAGAGTTTGCGCAGGTGTTTGCGCATTTCTTCTTCACGTGCATTGTTGCCGGGGTCGTAGAGTTTTGTGCCGGAAATTTCATCGGGGAGAAATTCAAGATCGGTGAAATTATTTTCATAATCATGCGCATATTTATAGCCTTTATGGTAGCCCATGTCTTTCATTAATTTGGTGGGCGCATTTCTTATTTGCATGGGTACAGGTAAATCACCTGTTTGTTTTACCAAAGCCATCGCATTATTTATAGCCATATAAGAAGCATTGCTTTTTACAGAACTTGCCAGATAAACTGCGCATTGCGAAAGAATAATTCTTGCCTCAGGGTAACCGATTTTATTTACCGCATCAAAAGTTGCATTTGCCAGCAAAAGGGCATTGGCATTGGCATTGCCGATATCTTCGCTTGCAAAAATTACCATTCTTCTGGCTATAAATTTTACATCTTCGCCGCCTTCAATCATTCTTGCCAGATAATAAACAGCCGCATTGGGGTCGCTGCCGCGCATACTTTTTATAAATGCTGAAATGATGTCGTAGTGCTGTTCTCCGGTTTTGTCGTACAGAGCTATTTTGTTTTGTGCTACCTGTTGTACAACCTTATCTGTTATAGTTATTTCCTGTTTATTGCCAAAAGCGTTTACCACAATTTCAAATAAATTCAACAATTTACGGGCATCGCCACCGGAAAGATTGACTAATGCTTCTGTTTCTTTCAGCGTGATTTTTTTAACAGCAAGTTCTTTATCTTCTTTCATTACTTTTTCAAGAAGAGAAAGCAACTGTTCTTTTTCCAATGGCTTTAAAACATAGACCTGACATCGACTTAGCAGGGCAGAGTTTACTTCAAAAGAAGGGTTTTCAGTAGTAGCGCCAATCAAAGTAATAATGCCTTTTTCTACAGCCGCCAGAAGCGCATCCTGCTGACTTTTGTTGAACCGATGAATCTCGTCGATAAACAAAATAGCAGAAGATTGTTTTTTGGCTGTATCAATCACTTCGCGCACTTCTTTAACTCCGCTGCTGATAGCGCTTAACTGATAAAACGGATGCTGAAGCGTATTGGCAACAATGTTGGCAATAGTTGTTTTGCCCACACCGGGCGGACCCCACAATATCATGGATGGAATTTTTCCGTTTTCAATGGCTTTGTGTAAAATACTGCCATCTCCGGTCAGATGTTCCTGACCAAACAGATCATTTAATTTTTGCGGACGCATTCTTTCTGCCAGTGGTGTCATATCTCTAATTTATATAAAAAACAGGAAAATAATTTTAATAATTTTTAAAATAATATGAATGAATATGTTAATAATCATTTGTGTATCAGCAAAACTACTTCAAGGCACCTTTTTTGCAGACTTATAGCAAATGTATAAATGAATATTGTGTAATTAAATTTTTTATTATGAAGAAACAGATTTTTTTATTCGTTGCTGTTACAACTTTACTGTTGACAGGGTGTGTAAGTACTAAAAAGTTTACAGCATTACAAACAGATTATCAAACACTCGATGAACGCTACCGACAATCTCAGTTGGATTTGACAGCGAGCCAGACACGAGTGAAAAGTCTTGAAGATCAATTGGAGCAGGAAAGAAGAAATAATGCTAACCTCAGAAAGGCTTTAGCTGAACTTCAAAATACTTTAGATAAAAGCATTAATCAAAACACACAGGGAAATGTAAATATTTCGAAACTGGTAGATGAGATAAATGCTTCTAACCGTTACATTCAGCATTTGGTTAATGAAAAGAATAGAAGCGATTCGTTAAATCAGATTCTTACCAACAACCTTACCCGTTCTCTTTCAAGAGATGAGTTGAGAGATGTGGATATTCAGGTACTGAAGGGTGTGGTATATATTTCACTTTCCGACAACATGTTGTACAAAACCGGAAGTTATGAAATAAGTGAAAGAGCCGGTCAAACTCTGGCTAAAATAGCAAAGATTATTCAGGATTATAAAGATTATGAAGTGCTGATAGAAGGTAATACCGATGATGTACCTATCAACCGACCAAACATAAGAAACAACTGGGATTTGAGTTCTTTGCGTGCATCATCTGTAGTACAGGCATTACAAAATCAATATGGAGTTGATCCGCGAAGAATGACTGTAGGTGGTAGAGGTGAATACAATCCTGTGGCTACCAATGATACGGAAGCCGGCAGAAGTATGAACAGAAGAACGCAGATTATAATTACTCCTAAACTTGATCAGTTTATGGAATTGATAGAACAGGCTCCGCCTGAATCATCACAAGAGGTAAGCCTGTAGCCTTAACCATAATAGTTTAAGGAATTTTTCAGAAGCATTTCTTACTGACAGAGGTAATCCGATGAAAGTAAGAAATGTTCAGTATATATGAATTGAAGTTTTGTCGGTAAATACTTTCATTGACAATATCTGCCATTCATTATTTTAAATAAGCCGTCTGTACAATTAAATATTTATTTAAAAGAAATAGAGATACTTTTATAGAAAAGCATTGGAGACTTATTTATGCTTATTGTTGAATATACGCCTTGCTGATTCTTCAGCGAGGCTTTTTTATTTTGTGTTATTCAATAAAAAATTTATTCTTCCGCCTTTATCTGTGGTATTAATTCTCTCGTCCAGCGAATTAATGCATCATTTTTAAATTCAAATAAATAAAATTCATCATCATGTATTATCTCTCTGTAAGAAAGGGTAGTGTATTCATCGTTGTTTTCCGTATGCTTATCTGAAATGGAGAACTTATTTCCCAAAATGTTTATCACTTGTTGCTGCGTCATGCCCAGCTCAAGTTGTTCCATTTTTTCAGGAGTCATCAGCACATAAAGATTGGGCGCACACGAGCTAATCAACAAAATAGAGACAGATAAAAAGAGAACCGTTATTTTTTTCATAGAAACTTTATTTATCCGTGAGACGAATACTAACCTGAAAAGTTTACTTCTTCGCCTTTGCCTGCATAAAAAATTCCAGCTTGCCGCCATTCATTAAATCTGCATGTTTTATAAATGGCTGATTTAACTGTTTCCCATTAAGCAGTATTTTACTCACATATACATTTTTTTCAGACTGATTATGTGCTATAATTTCTAAAGTATTATTATTCTCTAACTGAATTGTAGCCGATTTCACCAATGGGCTTCCCAATGCATATTCATCACTTCCCGGCGCAACAGGGTAAAAGCCAAAAGCCGTGAACAAATACCAGGCACTCATTTGCCCGCAATCATCATTGCCTCCTAAACCATTTGGTCCGTTGCGGTATTGCGATTTAATAATCATACGCACACGCTCCTGTGTTTTCCAGGGCTGGTCAGTGTAGTTGTACAAGTAGGCTACATGATGCGCAGGTTCATTGCCATGATTGTAGTTGCCTATCAATCCTTCGCGTGTAACATCTTCTGTGTGTTCAAAATATTTATCGTCCAGATGCATGGTGAAAAGCTTGTCTAACCTTTCAGTAAATTTCCTGTTGCCTCCCATCAGTTTTATCAGTTCCTGTGGCTGATGCGGTACATGAAAACTAAAGTTCCAGGAATTGCCTTCTATAAATCCTTCTCCGTGCGTTTGCAGTTCATCAAATTTTTCTCTGAACGTACCGTTTTTAGATTTAGGACGCATAAAACCTGTGGATGCATCAAATACGTTTCTGTAACTTTCCGAACGTTTGATAAATTCATTATACACTTTTTCATTGCCCAGTTTTTTTGCAAGTTGAGCTATTGCCCAGTCGTCATAAGCATACTCCAATGTTGTAGATACTGAATTAGCGCTGTTTTCATCAGGTATATAGCCATATTGTTTGTAGGAAGATATGTTGTCGTAGTATCTGTTGTTAGCCGTGGTAACACAGGCTTCCAGTGCTTTTTGTGCATCAAAAGTATGCATGTTTTTCACCACAGCATCTGCCAGTACACTCACGGAATGATAGCCGGTCATACACCAGTTTTCATTGGCATAGTGCGACCATATCGGCAGCATTTTATGCGCACTTTGATTGTAATGAGCCAGCAT